>SCTT01000114.1 GCA_004322435.1 bacterium | reverse complement strand
GCTCTTCCGATCTTGCTCGATTCGGTCGTCCCGCTCTTTTCGGGCATGGTCTTGAGCGCGCTCGGCGTCGTTCTCTTCTTGCGGGGCAAGGGCTATCCGTGGACGGCGGCCGCGGTCGTAGGCGTCTTCACCGCTCCCGTCATCGTCGTCGGCCCCCTGGCCTGCGCCATCCCGGAGCATCCTCGGGAAATCGCCGCCGGATTGGGGCGCCGCGGCGCGGGGCTCCCCAAGGCGGCGGAGGACCCGCTGCCGGAGGGCATGGACGCGGCCCAAATCCTGCGCTGGAAGATGGCCGGGGGCTTCCTGATGGCCGCGGCGGTCATCTGCCAGACCGTCGTCGCGTCCCAGCTGGAGTCGGGGACCTTCTTCGTCGTCGGCACGGCGATGAACGCGGCCGGCGCCGCCGTCTTCATGCGGGCGCGCGGGAACTCCTGGGCCAAATCCATCGCCTTCGGCCTGGCCGCGTCCTGGACCGTCCTCATCGGGCCGCTCCTATGCCTGGCGGCACGGGTCGAGCCGCCCGAGCCGCCGTCCGAGGCGGAGACGTTCGCGCTGACCCCGGCCGAAAAGAAGTGGGGACGGGTCGCCGTCGCCGCCGCCGCGCTGGCTCTTTTTCTGAACCTGGGGGCGAGCTTGGCCCTGGGACGCGCGTGGTCGCTTAAAGACGCGACGGCCTCGCTCGAGTCCTCGAGCCACGGCTACGGCAACCTGATCCGAAAATCCAACGAAGGCGCCTGCAAGGGAAACCTCGGCGCCATCCGGACGAACGTCGCCGTCTACGCCGGGGACCACGAAGGCAAGTTCCCGGCGGAGCTCTCCGAGCTGACGCGGGACGGCAAGTACATGTCCGACCTCCCGAAAGCGAAGACCCCGAACTACCACCCGGACACGGACGCCGTCACCCGCGGCACGGAGCCCGACGACTCCGGCGGCTGGCTCTACGACCCCGCCTCCGGCGCGGTCAAGGTCAACTGCACCCACACGGACACCAAGGGGTCGGCCTGGGACTCCTACTAAGGCCTTGCCCCAGCCGAACCCCTCGGCTATCCTGACCCCGTGGATGACCTCATCGAGGTCGTAGCCTACGACCCCGCTTGGCCGGCGGCATACGCCAAGGAGCGCGACGTCCTCGTCGCCGCGCTGGGCCCCAAGCTCGGCACCCTCGAGCACATCGGCTCGACAGCCATCTCCGGCCTCGGCGCCAAGCCCACCATCGACCTGATGGCGGGTTCCGTGGACCTCCCCGTCGACGAGGCCGCCGTCGCGCAGCTGGCCAAGCTCGGCTACCGCTACCTGGGCGAGTACGGCATCGCGGGCCGCCACTTCTTCCGCAAAGGCTCCCCCCCCTCGCACCACCTCCACTGGGTGCGCAAGGGCGGCGACTTCTGGTGGAAGCAGCTCGTGTTCCGCGACTACATGCGCGCGGTCCCCGGCGAGGCCCAGGCCTACGAGGTGCTGAAGAAAGGTCTGGCCGAGAAGTTCCACAACGACCGCTCGCGCTACACCGCGGCCAAGACCGACTTCGTCACCGCGGCCCTCGAGCGCGCCTGGCGCTGGAAGAAGGCGCCCCTCGTCGTCTTCGACCTCGAGGCCACCTGCTGGGAGAAGGGGACGACCGTCGAGCGCCAGGAGGTCCTCGAGGTGGGGGCCGTGCGCCTGGACCACAGCTTCGCGGTCACGAGCGAGTTCCAGCGCTTCGTGCGCCCGGTGGCGGAGCCGACCTTAAGCGACTTCTGCCGCAGCCTCACCGGCATCAAGCAGACGGACGTGGACGCCTCCGAGCCGTTCCCCGCCGTGCTGGCCTCCTTCGCCGACTGGGCCGGGGCCGGGCCCGCGCGCTTCGCGTCCTGGAGCACCTACGACCTGCGCCAGCTGCGGGCCGACTGCCGGCGCCACGGCATCCCCTTTCCGCCGGTCATGGAGTGCCACCTGGACCTGCGCCAGGTCTACTCGGACCATCACGGGGCGGAGCCCACCACGATGAAGCGCGCCCTCGAGCTCGAGGGGCTTCCGATGGAGGGTTCTCACCACCGGGGCTTGGACGACGCCCGCAACATCGCGCGCCTGGCGACGCGCCTGCTCAAACCCTAGAAGACGGCGTCGGCCAAGAGCCAGAGGAGCATCGTCGCGGCGACGAGCACGCGGCCGGCCAGCGAGGCGGCCAGGCCCAAGGTCGCTCCCAGGGCAGCCTTGGCCGCCTGGTCCCAGGTCCGCCCGGCGAAGGCGGCCTCCGCGACCAGCGCGCCGGCCGCGGCGCCGACGAGCATCCAGAGGACGCCGCCGAAGATGAAGAACAGCGCGCCCGCCGCCGCCCCCGCCATGCCCCATTTCGAGGCGCCGAGGCGCTTGGCGCCGCCCAAGGTCAGCACCAGCTGACCGGCCTCGGCCGCGAGGCACAGCACCCCCAGGCCCCCCACCGTCCACCAGGACAGGGCCTGAGGCAAAAGCGCCTTGTTGATGACCGCCGCCGCGAGTATGAGCGGCGGGCCCGGCAGCAAGGGTAGAAAGACGCCGGCCGCCCCCGCGAGCGCGAGGGCGGCCGTGACGGCCCAGACGAGGGGCGCGTCCAACTAGGCGCTGACCGGCTTGTGGTGCGCCTTGGCGTGCGGCTTGTGGCCGTGGCCGGTGCCGTTCTTGATGGAGGCGTTGAGCGAGCTGATGCGCATCCCGTAGAACGAGTTCCACACGAAGTAGAGGCCCACGACGAAGAGCACGATGCCCACGATGCGGGCCGCCTCGGGGGCGGAGACCGCGATCTCGACGGCCAGGAGGCCGAAGAGGGTCGTGAACTTGATGATGGGGTTCATCGCGACCGAGGAGGTGTCCTTGTAGGGGTCGCCCACTGTGTCGCCCACGACGCAGGCGGCGTGCAGCGGGGTGCCCTTCTCCTTGAGGTCGACCTCGACCACCTTCTTCGCGTTGTCCCAGGCGCCGCCGGCGTTGGCCATGAACATGGCCTGGAAGAGGCCGAACACCGCGATGGAGATCAGGTAGCTCGCGAAGAACGTCGGGTCGAAGCAGGCGAAGGCCAGCGTGAACGAGAAGATCACGCCGAAGATGTTCATCATGCCGTTCTGCGCGTACTGCGTGCAGATGGTGACGACCTCGCGCGAGGCCTCGATGGACGCCTTCTCGCCGTCGAGCTTGATGTTCGCCTTGATGTACTCGACGGCCTTGTAGGCGCCGGCCGTGACGGCCTGCATCGACGCGCCCGCGAACCAGTGGATGACAGCGCCGCCGGCGATGAGGCCCAGCATGACCTTGGGGTCGAGGAGGTCGAGCTTGAGGTCCAGCAGCAGGATGATCGAGAAGATCATCGTGGTGGCCCCGATGACGGCGGTGCCGATCAAGACGGGCTTGGCCGTGGCCTTGAACGTGTTGCCGGCCGAGTCGTTCTCCTCGAGGTTGTGCTTGCCCTTCGCGAAGTCGGGCTTGAAGCCGAAGTCCTTCTCGATCTCGGCGGAGATGCCCTTGATGTTCTCGATCTGCGAGAGCTCGAAGACGGACTGCGCGTTGTCGGTGACCGGGCCGTAGGAGTCGACCGCGATGGTCACGGGGCCCATGCCGAGCATGCCGAAGGCCACGAGGCCCAGCGCGAACACCGACGGGTAGGCCATGTAGGCGTCGAGGCCCATGTGGGCGATGACGGTGGCGCCCAAGACCAGGCCCGCCATGACCATGCCCTTCCAGAAGGCGCTGAAGTTGCCCGCGACGAGGCCCGAGAGGACCACGAGCGAGGCGCCGCCCTCGCGGCCCGAGGAGACGATCTCGGCCACGTGGTCGGACTTGGCGGACGTGAAGGCCTTCGTGAACTCGGGGATGAGGGCCGCCGAGAGGGTGCCCAGCGAGATGATGGCGGAGAGCTTCCACCACAGGCCCGCGCCCATGTCGCCCAAAAGCGCCGCGCTGACGGCGAAGGTCACGACCATCGAGACGACGGAGGTGACCCACACGAGCGAGGTCAACGGCGCCTCGAAGTCGAAGTGGTCCTTGTCGGCGTAGAGGGCCTTGGACATCGCGCCGTTGACCCAGTAGGACACCAGCGAGGTCACGATCATCAGGATGCGCATCGCGAAGATCCAGACGATGAGCTTGGCCTGGATGAGCGTGCCGCCCTCCATCAGGGTCAGCTTCCCGTCGGGGCCGTGCAGCATGCCCGCGGCCAGCACGATGAAGCTGATGAGGGCGACGCCGGTGACGCCGTAGGTCTCGAAGCCGTCGGCCGTGGGGCCGACCGAGTCGCCGGCGTTGTCGCCCGCGCAGTCGGCGATGACGCCGGGGTTGCGCGCGTCGTCTTCCTTGATGTTGAAGACGATCTTCATCAGGTCCGAGCCGATGTCGGCGATCTTCGTGAAGATGCCGCCGCAGATGCGCAGGGCCGAGGCCGCCAGCGACTCGCCGATGGCGAATCCCAGGAAGCAGGCGCCGGCGGACTGGCTGGGGACGAAGAGCAGGATGCCGATCATCATCAGGAGCTCGACACAGATGAGCAGCACGCCGATCGACATCCCGGAGCGCATCGGGATGTCCATCACGGGGTAGGGCTTGGCGCCCAGGGAGGAGAAGGCGGTGCGGGAGTTGGCGTAGTTGTTGATGCGCATGCCGAACCAGGCGACCGAGAAGGAGCCCAGGATGCCCAGGACCGAGAAGGCCGCGACCATCGCGACGGTGCCCGTAGGCATGTGCATCAGCATCTTGAAGTACACCACGATGCAGACGCCGATGATGGCCTCGAGGACCAGGATCATCTTGCCCTGCTGGATCAGGTAGGCCTTGCAGGTCTCGAAGATCAGCTCGGAGACTTCGAGCATCGAGGCGTGCGCGGGCAGGTTCTTGATGCGGGCGGCTTCCCACAGGCCCCAGACGATGCCGAGGGCGGAGACGGCCAGGCCCCAGCCGAGGATGCTCGTGCCGGCGACCTCGGAGCCCAACAGGGTGAAGGGGACCGAGAGGTCGGGGATATGGAGCTCGAGTTCGCTGGCGCGGGCCGCGGCGGGGGCGAGGGCCGTCAGCGCGAGCGCCGCGAGCCAGTTGAAGTTCTTCTTGAGGAGGTTCATGAAGTCACCGGTGGGAGGTTGGATTTGCGTGGTTGTGCGCGGCGGTATTGTAGCAGTTTAAGACTCCGGGACGGCAGCCGCCGTCGCCGCCCCGGAGGGGATTATGGCGTCCTGCCCTGGCTTTTTTCGCTCCCACCCCGGCCCGCGCCTCCTCGCCACGCTCGCCGCCCTGCTCCTTTTCGGCGCAGGCTGCGGCCCCTCCGCCAAGGAGCTCGCGCGGCGCGAGGAGGTCCGCCGCAACCACGAACAGCACGAAAGGATGCTGGCGGCCCAGGCCGCCGAAGCGGAGGCCGCGCGCGCGGCCGCCGAGGCCGCCCGGACGGCGCGGGCCGCCGAACTGGCCCGCCTCGAGGCCGAGGGCGACGAGGCCGCGAAGGCCGGCCGGCTCAACAAGGCCCTGTCCGCCTATCTGGAGCTCCTCCCCGCCGTCTCGGGAGACGCCGCCGCCGACCACCGGGTGCGCCTGAAGGTCATAGCGGTCGCCGTCGCCATGACGCCCCCGCCCGCCGTGCCCGAGGAAGCCCGGCGCTACGCCGTGCGCGCGGCCGCCCTCGTGAAGGCGCAGCAGGCCGCCGGCTACGTCCCCGCCGCCGCCGAGTTGAGAAAGGCCGTGGACGTCGCGCCTTGGTGGGCCGACGGCTACTACAACCTCGGGCTCATGCAGGAAGGAGCCGAGGAGTACGGGGCGGCCGCGCGCAGCCTGGGACTCTGCCTGAAAGCCGACCCGCAATCGCCCAACGCCGAGGCGGTTCAGACGAAGGTCTACGAGCTCGAGGTCCTGCAGGAGGCCGCCGACAAGGTGCGCGGGATGGCCGGCGCCTGGACGAACAAGGTCACCGGGAGAGTCTATCAGGCGACCATGGACGGGAAGAGCTTCCACGCCCGCAACGCCAACGGGTTCGTCGTCCGGGGGACCTTGGACGGGAACTCGCTCGACGGCACCATCACCGTGCCGGCGGCGAAGGGCTGGGACAACAACGACTGCTGGACGCCCGAATATACGGTGCCCATGACCGGGAAGGTCGGCCCCGACATGCGCACGCTCACCTTCCAATACATGGAGAACCGCTACAGCCCGAACTACTGGAACATCACGGGCTCCGGCCCGAACCGGACCGGCCGCACGCAGGGCGAGTGCGTCTCGGTGACGCTGGTGGGGAACGCCCCCTCGGACATGGTGCTCGTCCGCTGACCGCCATGGGGAGCCTCTGGCTGGTCTTTTCCTTAATAATGTCGGCCGCCCCCGCCGATGCAGACTGCAACTCCCCCCCCGCCTCCTGGGGTACGGACTGGGGCGCCTACGAAAGCTGGTGCCGGGGCTGCTGCGGGACCTTCGTGCGCAGCGGCACGCAGTCGCGCTGCGACCCCGGCTCGAACTGGGGTTGCCGCGGGTCCGGCGCGGCGCCGGGCGGCGGCTATGCCCCGGCCGTCCCGAACACGATGCAGGGAGCCGTCCTGCAGGGGATCCAGACCGGCCTCCGGCAGGGGATGCAGCGCGCGGCCGAGCAGCGGCGCCGCGCCGAGGCCGAAGCCGCGGCCTCCGAGGCCCGCCGGCAGGCCGCCGAAGCGGAGGCCGACGCCGAACGGCGGGAGGCGAACTCCTCCCTAGAGCGCGGGGTCAAGGAGACGACGGCCCAGCTCGAAGAGCGCCGCAAGGCGGCCGCCGGGAAGGCCAAGGCGGAGGCGGCCGCGCGCGCGCGCGCCGCGGCCGCCGCGATGAAGGGTCTGCCGCAGCGGCCCGCCGCTGGGCGCCCCCCCGCCGTGAAGCCCGCCCCGGCCCTGGCCCCGAAGGACCTGAGCCGCACGGGCCGCGCGAAACCCGCGCCAGAGGACGCCGCCCTGAGCTGCCTGACGGCCGGGGCCTACGCCGACATCGAGGCGCTCGGCCCGGGCGGGGCGGCCCTGGCCCGGGACCTCCGCGCCGAGCTGGCCGACACGCTGGCGGAACTCCGCGCCAAGCCCCCCAACGGGGTCAAGGACGCTGTGACCAGCGTCAGCGTGGGACGCGACCAGGCCGTCGCGGGGCCCGGCGGGGAATCCCAGGTCGTCGTCGCGGTCCTCGTCACCCGGGACGAGGCGACGGGCGAGCTGCGCCTGAGCGCGCTCGCCTCGGTGCGCGCCCCCGGAGCCCCCGAGGCCGCCCGCCAAGCCCTCGCCGTCCTCGACCGTACCGGCAGGCCCGCAGCCTCCGAGGGCCCCCCCGACGTCGAGGCCTGCCTGGCGCGTCTGGCCAGATAAGCCCCCCGCTTTGTAGACTGGACGGAGATTTCCGGAGGAGATTCCATGACGACCGCGACCGCCGAAACCGGCGAAAAGATGCTGAGCTTTCACGAGAACGTCATGCTGGCGATGGACCGCGCCGGCGCCCTGACCGAGTACCCGAAGGGCCTCCTCGACCAGATCAAGGCGTCGAACGTGGTCGTCCAGGTCAATTTCCCGGTCCGCACCTCGCGCGGCATCGAGGTCATCAGCGGCTGGCGCGTCCAGCACAGCCACCACAAGCTCCCGGCCAAGGGCGGCATCCGCTATTCGCTGCTCGCCGACCAGGAGGAGGTCGAGGCGCTGGCGGCTCTGATGACCTTCAAGTGCGCCATCGTCGACGTCCCCTTCGGCGGCGCCAAGGGCGCCATCAAGATCGACCGCCGCAAGTACTCCGAGGAGGAGCTCGAGCGCATCACCCGCCGCTACACCGCCGAGCTCATCAAGCGCAACTGCATCGGCCCCGCCGTCGACGTCCCCGCGCCCGACTACGGCACCGGCGCCAAGGAGATGTCCTGGATCGCCGACACCTACTCGGCCTTCCACCCCAACGACATCAACGCCTTGGGTTGCGTCACCGGCAAGCCCTTGACCCAGGGCGGCATCCGCGGCCGCGTCGAAGCCACGGGCCGCGGCATCACCTACGGGCTCATCGAGGCCTGCCGCAACGCCGACGACATGGCGGCGCTGGGCCTGCAGCCCGGCCTGGCCGGCAAGACCGTCGTCGTCCAGGGCTTCGGCAACGTGGGCTATCACGCCGCCAAGTTCCTCGCCGAGGCCGGCTGCCGCGTCGTCGCCATCATCGAGTGGAACGGCGCCGTGCACGACCCCGAAGGCATCGACGTCGTCGCGCTGGATCTGCACCGCAAGGCGACCGGCGGCATCAACGGCTACCCGCACGGGACCTGGATCCCCGACGCCCACGCGGCGCTCGAGCTCGACTGCGACATCCTGGTCCCCTCCGCCCTCGAGAACCAGATCACGGCGGAGAACGCCTCCCGCATCAAGGCGCGCATCATCGCCGAGGGCGCCAACGGGCCGACCACCATCGCCGCCGAGGACCATTTGGTCTCGAAGGGCGTGCTGATCGTCCCGGACGTGTACCTCAACGCCGGCGGCGTCACGGTCTCGTACTTCGAGTGGCTCAAGAACCTCTCCCACGTGCGC
>SCTT01000113.1 GCA_004322435.1 bacterium | reverse complement strand
TCTCCGTCGTGGTCTTAGACGACCCCCGCTCGCTCACCGCCGCGGGCGCCGCGGCCCTGACGCGCTACGTCGACGAGGGCGGCGGCCTGTGGGTGCTGGCGGGCCCGCGCGGAGGCCAGGCCCTCGCGCCGCTCGAGGCGGTGCTCCCGGGCGTCCTCGGCGAAGAGCGGCTCGGCCCCTCCGAGCCCGGCCTGCGCCCCGACGCCGCCCCGGCCGAGGGGCCGGAGCGCTACGCCTGGAGCGATTTCGAGCTGGCGCGCGTGGCGCTCGACCGCCGCTGGGACTGCGAGCCGCGCCCCGGCTCGGCGGTCTGGTTCCGGGACGCCGCCGGGGCCCCGGTGCTCCTGGCCGGAGAGCGCGGCCGCGGGCGCGTCCTGCTCTGGGTCTCCGCGCTCGAGGTCGGCTGGACGAACCTGGCCTTGAAGCCCGTCTTCGCGGCCTGGACCGACGCCGGGCTGCGCTGGCTGGCGCGCTACCAGGGCCGCCCCGTCTGGCGCGGCCTGCTGGTCGGCGAGCCGCTCGTGCGCGTCTGGGACGCCGGCGAGCGCGCCCCGGCCTCGGTCTCGTTGACCGGCCCCGGCGGCCGTCGGACGACCCTCCTGGTGCGCGCCCGCCGCGCCGAGTACCTGGACACCAAGGAGCCCGGCCATTACCGCCTCGACTGGGAGGGCGCCGCCGAAGGGCGCGCGGCGTCCGAGACCTGGGCCGTCAACGTCGACCGCTCGGGCGGCGAAGGCGACCTCTCGCCGGCCGCGGCCGTGCCTTGGCGGCCGCTGCGCCCCGCGCGGCTGCGGGAAGACTTCGACGCCGCGGTCAGCGGCCGCGAGGCGCGCGGCGGCCTGCTCGCCGCGCTGGCCCTGCTGCTCCTCCTCGAGTCCTTCCTCGCCCGTCCCGCTCCCGACGAGCGCGCGGAGCCCGTCCGACGGCCGGTGCCGGCATGAGGGCCTTGGCCCTGTCGGCCGTGCTGGCGTTCGCCGCCGCCCCCCGCGCCGCCGCGCAGACCGGGGACCTGTTCGTCTGGGCCCAGCTCAAGTACGCGGGCGCCTGGGACCCGTATCCGGCCGCCTGGAGCGACGTGAACCGTTGGGTGGCCGAGGTGACGAGCATCCGCCCCGCCCCGCACCGGCGCGAGGTGGGCTTGAAGGACCCGGCGCTGTTCTCCTCCCCCTTCTTGGTCGTCGCGGGCAAGGCCGCCCCCCCCGCCCTCGACGACGAAGAGCAAGGCCGCCTGCGCGACTACCTGACCTCGGGGGGCTTCCTCTGGGTCGACGACGCCTCGGGCCTCTCGGGCGGCCCCTTCGACCGCTGGACCCGCGCCGCGCTGGCCAAGGCCCTGCCCGACGCGGAGCTCAAAGCCCTGCCGGCCGACCACGTCCTCTTCAAGACCTTCTTCCTGGCGCGCCGCCCGAACGGCCGCGTGCGCGCCGCCGCGCCCGTGCTCGGCGTCGAATGGGGCGGCCGCCTCGTCGCCGTCTACACGCCGGGCGACGTCCTGGGCGCCTGGGCGCGCGACCCGCTCGGCAACTGGCTGCACGAGTGCTCTCCCGGCGGCGAGCCGCAGCGCCAAGACGCGCGCAAGCTCACGCTCAACGTGGTGATGTACGCGTTGACCGGCAACTACAAGGCCGACGCGGTGCACCAGCCCTTCCTGCTCGAGAAGATGCGCTCGGGGGCTCCCTGAGCCTTCCCTGGGGGCTGTCCTTCGAGGCCGCCCCCTGGGAGGCGGCGGTCGCCGTGCTGGCGCTCGCCGCGGCGTTCGCGACGCGCCGTTGGTCGGCGGGCCTGCCTCGCCCGGTCGCCGCTCTGCGCACGCTGGCCTGGCTCGCGGTGGCGGCGCTCGCCGCCAAGCCCACGCTCGACCGCCTCGAGCGTCGGCGCACGCGGCCCCGCCTCGCCGTCGTCCTCGACGCCTCTCCGAGCATGGCCTCGCCCGACGACCTGGGCTCCCCGCGCCTGACGCGGGCGGCCCGGTGGCTGACGGACAACCGCAAGCGGCTCTCGGAGCGCGCCGACGTGGCGCTCTACGCCGGTTCGGGGGCCGCGCGGCGCGTCGCGTGGGAGGACCTGCCGGGCCTCAAGGCCGGCGGCGCCGCGCTCGACGCGCCGACCGTCTTCGGCGACGTCGCCGCGGCCACGCCTCCGCCGGAGCGCGTGTGGCTCCTCTCGGACGGCGCCTTCGACGCGGGGGCGGGCGGCGCGGCCGAAGCGGCGGCCAAGCTCGGCCGCCCGCTCGACACCCTGGCCGTCGGCCCCAAAGAGGAGAAGCCCGGCTTGACGCTCTCCGCCGAGTCCCCGGACTTCGTGTTCCTCCACGGGCGCTACTCGGTGACCGCGCGCGTCGAGGCCCGGCGCCTCGCCGGCCGCGCGGTGCGCATCCGCCTCGAGAAGGACGGCGCGCGCGCCGGCGAGGCTGTCCTCACGCGCGCGGTCACCGAGTAGCGCCCGTGGAGGAACACGAAGTCCGGGGACTCGGCGGAGAGCGTCAAGCCGGGCTTCTCCTCTTTGGGGCCGACGGCCAGGGTGTCGAGCGG
>SCTT01000112.1 GCA_004322435.1 bacterium | reverse complement strand
GGCCACCGGCGCCTCGCCGCTCTGCGCGCGGGCCTGCACGGCGTGGACCGCATCTTCGTCGTCGACGCGGCCGGGGTCCTGTGGGCCGACGACCCCGTGGCGGCCGAGTCCCACGGCCGCTCGTTCAAGGACCGCGCGTGGTTCACCGCCCTGGAGCGTTCAAGCGCCCCGGCCGTCTCGGGCGTCTACACGCGCTTCGCCGAGCCGCCGGTCCCGGTCGTCGCGATGGCCGCGCCGCTCGTCTCGGGGACGCGGCGGCTGGGCGTGCTGGTCCACCAGTATCGCGTCGAACACCTGGCCGAGCGCCTCGGCGCGCGCGGCTTCGGGGCCGAGGGCCGCATCGTCACGGTGGACCAGGCCGGGCATGCCATCGCGGCGGGCGACGAACGCGAGGCCCTGCGCTTCGCGGCTTCCCCCCCGGTGCGCGGCGTGCTGGCCGGCCGCGGCGGGACCTTGCTCTACCGCGACGGGCGGCGCATGATGACGTCGGCGTTCGCGCCGGTGCGCGCGGGCGGGGCGCTCTGGGGCGTCGTCGCCGTCGCCCCCGCGGCGGAGGCCGAGGCGGCGCTCGGGGGCCTGCGCCTGCGCATCGGCCTGGCGACCTTGCTCGCCGCCCTCTTCGCCGCCGGGGCCGCGGCCTGGGCGGGCCGGGCGCGCGAGCGCGAGCTGGCGATGGCCCGGGAGCTCGAGGCGCGCGGGAAGCACTTCGAGACGCAGACCAAGGAGCTGGCGCGCTCGAACGCCGACCTCGAGCAGTTCGCCTACCTGGCCTCGCACGACCTGCAGGCGCCGCTGCGCAGCCTCAAGAACTACTGCGAGCTGTTCACGGAGCGGGCGGGGACGGGGCTTAGCGAGGAGGGGCTCCGGCTGGTGGGCCTGGCCCAGCAGTCGGTGCTGCGGATGCAGAAGATGGTCTCCGACCTCCTCGAGTTCTCCCGCCTGGGCCGCGACAACGTGCCGACCCGCCCGGTGGCCCTCGACGCCTGCCTCGACGAGGCGCTGACCGACCTCGCGCCGGCGCTCGCCCGCCGCCGCGGGACCGTCGAGCGGGGGCCGCTGCCTTCGGTGGACGGCCGGGACGCCCAGCTCACGCGCCTGTTCCAGAACCTGCTCTCGAACGCCCTCAAGTACTGCGAGGCGGAGCCGCGCATCAAGGTCGCGGCCGCGCGCGAGAACGGGGACTGGGTCGTGTCGGTGGAGGACAACGGCATCGGCGTCCCCGACGAGAAGCGCGAGGCCGTCTTCGGGCTCTTCGAGCGCCTGCACCCCTGGGAGAAGTTCGAGGGCTCCGGCATCGGCCTGGCCGCCTGCCGCAAGATCGTCGAGCACCACCGCGGGCGCATCTGGCTCGAGCCGGCGGCGCCGCACGGGACGGTCGTCAAGTTCACGCTGCCGGCTTCCTAGTTCCCGGACTTTAAACGACATCGTTTACGCGCCTCGTGCGCGTGTCTTCGAGAATTGCGCAACGGCGCGCAATTCTCGAAGCCCCTCCGCATGAACGACGGAACGATGGTTAAAATCGCGCGGCTCGGATCATTTGGTTCGGCATGGACCGGGCCGCGAGGCCGAATCATCCACAACAAAGCGGGCACATTTGACGAAATTTGTGCTTCAAATCTCAGAAGGAATTACCGCCAAAATGGCGGTAAAATCTGTCGGAAATTTCGAATCAAATTTCTCCGTTTTAGCCCACTCCCCTTGTGGATGAGCCGGGCTACAAGCCCACCGCCGTTCATTGAGGGGAGGTTCGAGGATTCCGGACGTTCGGAATCCTCGAACCCACGCGCCCAAGGCGCGTAAACTGCGCCGTTCAACGGACGGTTCGGGAGAATAGCCCGGGAACCGGGCGGGCCCGCCTCTTGACAAAAGTACATCTGTCCACTAGAATGTGGACAGATGTCTAAAGAGGTCACCGAGCTCCAGCGCCGCATCTTGTCCTTCATCGAGGAATCCCTCGAGGCGAAGGGCTACCCCCCCTCCATCCGGGAGATCGGCCGGCGCCTGCGCATCACCTCGCCCTCCTCGGTCGCCTACCACCTCCGGGTCCTCGAAGCCGCCGGGCTCTTGAAGCGCGAGGGCGCCATCAGCCGCGGCATGACCTTGCCGGCGCCGCTGGGCCTGCCCATCCTCGGCCGCGTCGCCGCCGGCTCGGGCGTGCTGGCCGCCGAGGACGCCGAGGGGCACGTGCACCTCGACAAGGACCTGCGCCGCGGCGCCGACTACATCCTGCGCGTCAAAGGCGACAGCATGACCGGCGCCGGAATCTTCGAAGGCGACCTCTTGCAGGTGCGCCGTCAGGACACGGCTTTGGACGGCGACATCGTCGTGGCCCTCACCGCCGACGGCGAAGAGGGCGTGGTGAAGCGCCTGCGCCGGAAAGGGACGCCCGCCCTGCTCTCCGAGAACCCGGCCTACGACCCCATCACCGGTCCCTTCTCGGTGGTCGGCAAGGTCGTCGGCCTGCTTCGGTCCTACTGAAGCCCTCCTTTCCTTAATATAATCGCCGGCGCCGTAAGAGAGGCAACCATGGCCGACGAGACGACCGTCCACGCCCACAAGCCGTACATCCCCGCCACCGAGGCCCCCGAGGAGTTCACCTGGTCGGCCGTCCTCGTCGGCGCGGTGCTCGGCATCGTCTTCGGCGCCTCCTCGCTGTACCTGGTGCTCAAGGTCGGCATGACCGTGTCGGCCTCCATCCCGGTCGCCGTGCTCTCCATCACCCTCTTCCGCCTGGCCTCGCGCCTGACCGGCATGCGCCGGACCACCATCCTCGAGAACAACATCGTCCAGACCACCGGCTCGGCCGGCGAATCCATCGCCTTCGGCGTGGGCGTGACGATGCCGGCGCTGATGATCCTGGGCTACGACATGGACGTCGCGCGCGTGATGGTGGTGGCGTCCTTGGGCGGCCTCCTGGGCGTCCTCATGATGATTCCCCTGCGGCGCATCTTCATCGTCAAGGCGCACGGCGAGCTGCCCTACCCCGAAGGCACCGCCTGCGCCGACGTCCTCATCGTCGGCGAGCAGGGCGGCTCCTCGGCCAAGACCGTCTTCACGGGCTTCGGCGTCGCGATGCTCTACAAGCTCTGCATGAGCGGGCTCAAGCTCTGGCACGAGGCGCCGGAAAGGGCGCTCACCTTCTTCAAGGGCGCCTACGTCGCCGGCGAGGTCTCCCCCGAGCTCGTGGGCGTGGGCTACATCATCGGCACGCGCATCTCCTGCGTGATGGTGGCCGGCGGCGTGCTGGCGGCCTGGGTGCTGACGCCCGCCATCAAGCTCTTCGGCGACGGCCTGACGGCCCCGCTGTTCCCGGCGGCCAAGCTCATCTCCGAGATGAGCCCGATGGAGATCTGGAAGTCCTACGTGCTCTACATCGGCGCCGGCGCCGTGGCGACCGGCGGCATCATCAGCCTGCTCCAGGCCCTGCCCGTCATCGTCGGCGGCCTCAGGTCCGGCCTGGCCGACATCAAGGCCGGGACCGCGAAGGCCGCCTCCACACTGCGCACCGAAGACGACATGCCCAACTGGATCGTGTTCGCCGGCAGCGCCCTCATCATCCTGGTCGTCGCCGCCGTGCCCCAGCTGGGCCTGGGCTTCGGGCTCAAGGGCATCCTGGGCGGCATCCTCATCGTCCTCTTCGGCTTCCTCTTCGTCACCGTCTCCTCGCGCCTCACCGGCGAGATCGGCTCCTCCTCGAACCCCATCTCGGGCATGACCGTGGCGACTTTGCTCCTCACCTGCCTCATCTTCGTCATCCTCTCGAAGCTGGACCCGTCGGGCGGCTGGGTGGGCAAGGGCGCGCGCCTGACGGCGCTGTCCATCGCGGCCGTCGTCTGCATCGCGGCCTCGAACGGCGGCACGACCTCGCAGGACTTGAAGACCGGCTTCCTCGTCGGCGCCACGCCCAAGTGGCAGCAGTGGAGCCTCCTGGTCGGCACCTTGACCTCCGCGCTCGTCATCGGCGCGACGCTCTTGGTCTTAAACGACGCCGGCACCGTCTACGCCAAGCGCGACTACCCCGGCGTGAAGGCGCCGGTCGAGTCCCTCAAGGCCGAGCGCCTCAAGGGGCCCGACGCCGCCGGCGACTCCGGCGAGTACAAGGCCTGGCACGTGGGCGAGGGCGAGGTCGAAGGCCTCCCCGGCGGCAAGTACCTGGTGGACGCGTCCGGAGCGGTCAAGTACCTGGTCGACCCGGGCATCAACGGCGTCGAGACCAAGCGCGCCGACGGCACCGCGGTGCAGAAGTACAACGCGCCCAAGGCGCGCCTCATGTCGCTCATTATCGACGGCATCATGACGCAGAAGCTGCCCTGGGGCCTGGTGCTCCTGGGCGCGGCCATCGCGCTGATGATGGAGCTCTGCGGCGTGCCGTCCTTGCCGTTCGCGGTCGGCGTGTACCTGCCGCTGTCCTCCTCGACGCCCATCTTCGTGGGCGGCGCCGTGCGCTGGGTCTGCGACAAGTGGACCAAGAAGACGGACGCCGAGGCCGACATGAGCCCGGGCGTGCTGTTCTCCTCGGGCTACATCGCCGGCGGCGCCATCGCGGGCATCTGTCTGGCCCTGCTGTCCTTAAACGAGAAGGTCGCCGCGGCGCTCGATTTGTCGGACAACCTCGGGGCCTGGACCCAGCATGAGTCGACGGCGCTGTTGGCCTTCGGCGGGCTGACCCTGCTGCTCCTGCTCGTCGGCGCCGAGAAGTGGCTCAAGGACGAGAAAGCCGCCTAGACCCGCCTGGGTCTTGACAACTGTACAGTTGTACAGTAACCTAGGGACATCGCCGCAGGGGGTGTCCCAATGGTCCATACCGTCGTCGGTTCGTCGTGGCTTCCGGCCTGGTTTCTGTCCGCGCTCTGCCCGGCCCTGCACCGGGGCCTGACCGTCCGCTGGATCGACGCCGGCAACCGCTTCGACGCCTATGGCCTGGGCCGCACGGCCCGCGACTCGGGCGCCGACCCCAAGCGCGTCCTGCGCGGCGTGCGCCTGGCCCGCCCCTTCAACGCCTTCCAGCTGGAAGCGATGCTCGGCCGCCTGCCCGCCGAGGCCGGCGAGTCCCCGGTGGTCGTCTCGGACCCGCTGGCTCTGCTCTATGACGAAGAGCTGCCGGACGACGAGGCCCGGCGGCTGGCGCCGCGGCTGGCCCGGGCCCTCAAGGCTCTTCCTTCCAACTGCGTCGTGCTGAACGTGGTGCGCCAGACCACCCCCGAGCGGGCGGCGCTGGGCGAGGCGGTGCTCGCCGCCTCCGACCGGGTGGTGAGCTTAAACGAGAACGACGGCCCCTTGAGCCTGGAAGCCCTCGGCTGCGAGGACCTAGTCCTGGCGACGGCCTAAGGCCGGCGCGGGCTCGTCTTTAAACCGCACCGACACAGCCTCGACGCCCCCCTCCACGCGCAAAAGCCCCGCGCGCTGGAGGTAGCCCTCCAAAAACCTCGCGAGCACGGGCCGGGCCTTCTCGCGCACCGCGCTCAGGGCGGCGGGCGCCTCGGCGTCCTTCTTGACCGACGCGTAGACCCCGCGCTCCATCGCCTCCTCGAGCGCCTTGCCCGAGCGCTCCTTGAGGCGCCCCCAGCCGGGCTCCACCACGAAGCGCTTGTCCTGGAAGAGCACCTCGACGGCCTGGACCGCCGGCTCCGGGAACTCGGCGACGAGGACGCGGGAGGGCCGGTCGTAGCGGAACGCGACGGGGTCCGGGGCCGTGAGGTCGACGGCGTAATGGACGCGGGCCGGGACCGTCAAGGACGCCTTCGTGGTCCCGAGGTCGAAGCCCAGCACCGACTTGGCGCTCTCGCCGCTCATGGCCTTCACGAGCTCGACCTTCGCGACGACGAGCTTGAGGTCGGGCTGGACGGCGTTGATGCCGGCGACGAAGTCGCGCACGCTCAGGCGAGACTCCACGAGGGAGGCGCGGTGGGACCTCCAGGCGAGCCACCCCCCGGCGAGCAGGACGGCCAGGACCAAGCCCAAGCGAGCCTTCATATGGAGATGATACGAAGGACCAGCCCTGAGACCTACATCCCGGAGGACCCGAGGACCCAGAGCGGGCGACCCGGGCGGTGATACGATGAAGGCATGAAGGCTCCCCTCCTTATATTGATGTTGTCGGCGTACCCCGCCGCGGCCCAGAACCTCCGCGCGACACTCGGAACCACGGCCCTCCCCACCGTCCGCCTCTCGCCCGGACTGGGGACCGCCGCCGCCCTGCCGCTGGCCTCGCCCCTCCTGACCCCCAGCCTGGTCGCTCCCGTCCTGCCCGCGCTCCAGCCGACCCTGGCCGTGCCCGCCCCGGCCGTCGCCGCCAAGACGACCCTCGCCGCCGTCCACGAGGCCGCCGCCCCGGCCCTGCAGGCTCTCTCCGCCCCGAACGTCTCGGGCTCCGCCGCCCACGGCGTGGGCGTGAGCCTCGAGGACGCCCTCACCGGCCGCCGCTCCGCCGGCGCCGTCTTCGCCGCGCCCT
Source organism: bacterium (assembly GCA_004322435.1). Taxonomy (GTDB): domain Bacteria; phylum Elusimicrobiota; class Elusimicrobia; order UBA1565; family UBA1565; genus SCTT01. The sequence goes on along the minus strand of SCTT01000112.1, from coordinate 127 downwards.
CCGCGCCCGTCAACGCCGCCCTCCCCACCGCCCGCTCCGCCCCCGCCGTCTCGGGCGTGTCCTACGCGCGCGGCGTCACGAAGGCCCAGAAGGCCGTGCTCGACGAAAGCCTCAAGATCGGAAGAGC
>SCTT01000111.1 GCA_004322435.1 bacterium | reverse complement strand
CGATCATCGGGGAGAGCTTGCCCTGCACGGCCTTCGCGGTCAGGTTCGAGCCGTACTTGTTGAGGTTCTTGAACTTCTCGTCGTCGGCGGGGATGAGCGGGAAGGCGGCCTTCTTCTGGGCCGGGGCGGGCAGGGCCTTCGGAGCCCCGCCCTTCTCGTCCAACTCGTCGACCACGGACTTGAGGGAGGCGATGGCCTTCGCGAAGGACTGGGCCGCGGCGGTCTCGGTGTCGGTGGGGCGGTAGCGCGCGAAGGCGCCCCGCATCCAGGCCGCGGCGTACTTGTTGAGCGGCTCGGGCACGTAGCCCACGCCGAAATAGGAGTCCTTGATCATCTCGAGCGCCCGCGAGGCCGTGGCCTTGTCTTCGCCGGTGCCGGTGCGCTCCGCGACCTGCTTGACGTAGGCGCGCAGGAACTCGAGGCCGGCGTTGAGGCGCAGCACTTCGGCCTGCTCGAGCTCGGACTTGGCCGCGGGGTTGCCGTTCTTGACGACGCCGGCGTAGAGGTCGCGGGCTTCGGTGAGGGTGTTAAAAGCGTTGGCCTGGGCCAGGATGTGGCCCTCATTGAGCGCGGCGACGCCCGCGTGCAGCGCCGTGCGAGCCGCGTCGAAGGTCCCCGGGCCGGATTGGGGGACGTCCACGAAGACCCGCGCGCCGTTGGCCAGCGCGGCGATGTGCCCGCGGTGCGCCAGCTCGGCGAGGGCGGCGCCCATGATCTCGTGCGGGACGCCGGCCATGTCGGCCAAGGTGTTCTCGAGCTCGGGAGTAAAGGCCTCGCCCTTCGCGAGCTCGTGGCGCAAAGTGTCGAGGACGGCGGTGACCGCCCCTTCGGGGACGGGGCGGGAGCCCTCGCCGTCGGTGACGCCGTTGGCGGCGGAGACGGAGCCGCCGAACATCCGGGAGCCGTCGAAGGTCACGCCGAAGCTTTTGGCCAGGCCCTTGGCGGCCGACCGGAGCGTGCCCAGAGCGGTCTTCTCGGTGCGGGCGTTCTCGGGCGCGGCCACGGCGGCGGCGCTCTTAAGCTGCGCGGCGCGGGCGGCGGCCTGGACGGGGGCCGCGGGCAGGACGGCCGAGGCGGCCAGAGGGGCGGCGGCGCGGGCGGCCTCGATGCGGGCCGAGGGAGCCGTGGCCGGAAGAGGAGCGGCGGAGGCCGAAGCCGCGGTGCGGACGGTCGGAGAGACCGTGACGGAAGGGAGGGTCAAAGAGGCCGAGGGCAGGATGGAGGCCGAGGGAGCGGAGAGGGAGCCGAAGGAACCGGTCACCGGGACGACCGGGGTCACGGGGGCGACGGCCCCGCCGCGGGCGGCGCCGGAGACCATCTGGGCGAACGCGCTGTAGCTTCCGATGCCCGGCGACACCGCCACGATCGCACCGGCCAAAGAAACAGCCGTCAGGCGCGACAGTATCCGGCGCTTGTTAGCGGTGGGCATCCACTCCTCCATGTCTACCCTCATGGTAGGGAGATAGCGGAAGACCCAGGAGGGCTATAAGGGAAGGCGGGAGATGGTATAGGACCTAGGCATAAATGCCTATTGGTCCTACCCGCCGATGGCGTTCATGGCCCGGTCGGGCCGGTGGAAGCCGGGCAGGCCGATGAGGTGCCCGGGGCCCTTTTGGGCCACGGCGCCGGACATCAGGGCCGCCAGGTCGGCGTCCGAGGCGCCGGACCGCAGAGGGCCGCGCAGGTCGGTGCCATGCTCGGCGAAGAGGCAGGTCCGGAAGGTGCCGTCCGCGGTGACGCGGATGCGGTCGCAGGACTCACAGAAGGCTCGGGTCACCGAGGCCACGATGCCGAAGGAGCCCCCTCCGTCCGCATAGTCGTAGCGCAGCGCGGTGGCCCCGGGTTCGGCGGAGCGCTCTATGCAGGGGAAGCGCGCCGCCACCGCGGCGGCGATCTCGGAGGCGGGGACCAAGAGCGACTTGCTCCAGATCTTGTCCCCCTCCAGGGGCATGAACTCGATGAAGCGCAGGTTGCGCCCGGTGCGGCGCGCCCAGGCGGCCAGGTCGCCCACCTGGCCGTCGTTGACCCCGCGCATCACGACGCAGTTGACTTTGAGCGGCCCCAGGCCCGCCGTCTCGGCCGCGTCCATGCCCGCCAAGGTCTCGCTCACGTCCCCGGTCCGGGCCATCGCCTTGTAGGTGGCGGGGTCCAAGGAGTCGAGGCTTACGGTGACGCGGTCGAGACCCGCCTCCTTGAGCGGCCCGGCCAACTGCGCGAGGCGGGTCCCGTTCGTGGTGAGGGTGACCTCTTCCAACCCCTTCAAGGCCTTGAGCATGCCCACAAGCTTCGGGAGGTCCTTACGCAAGAGCGGCTCGCCGCCCGTGACGCGGACCTGCCGCACGCCGTTGGCCGCGGCGACGCCCGCGAGGCGGACGAGCTCTTCGAAACTGAGCACCTCGGCGCGCGGCAGCCAGACCGGCCGCTCGGGCATGCAGTAGACGCAGCGCAGGTCGCAGCGGTCCGTGACCGAGAGGCGGAGCTTGCGCGCCGTGCGCCCGAAGCCGTCCGACCAGGTCACTCGAGGCGCTCGAGGAGCCAGGAGCCCGTGAGGCGGGCCAGCCAGGCGCGGCGGTCCAGATAGGCGTGGTCGGCCCCGCGGGCGGCGACGAAGCGGGCGCGCCGGCCCGCCGCGGCCTTGAGCCGCTTGCCCACGCCGAACGGGACCACGTGGTCCTCGGTGCCGTGGACGAGGAGCAAGGGGCAGCCGGGCTCGGCGACGGCGCGCGCGGGGTCTTGGGCGCGGACCGCGGCGGCGAAGTCGGCAAAGAGCGGCCCGGCGGCCGGGGCGACCAGAGGCTTCGCGAGCCGGACGATCATCGCGCGCGAGTCGGGGCCGAGCATCTCAGGGCCGCCGACCGGCGCCACCGCGACGACGCCCTTGAGGCCGGGCGCCCGGGCCGAGAGGTTGAGCGCGGTCCAGCCGCCCATCGAGAAACCGAAGACCGCGAGGCGCTTCGGGTCCACGTACTCCTGCCGAGCCAGCACGCGCAGGGCGACGCGGGCCTGGTCCACCAAGGTCGAGAACAGGTAGCGCCCCTCGGAGCCCCAGGCGCCGGCGAAGTGCGGCGCGAAGGACGCGATGCCGCGCTCCATCAACCAGCGCTGGACGTCGACGTTCTTCTCGGAACCCGGGAAGCCGTGCAGGAAGAGCACGCCCGGCGCCCGCCGGCCGGGCCGCAGGACGGGCCGGTGGGCCACGCCGAGCATCTTCCGGCCGCGCCAGCGCCAGATCAGGGAGCCGCTATG
>SCTT01000110.1 GCA_004322435.1 bacterium | reverse complement strand
CGCTCGAGGTGCAGATCAACGCCTCCATCAACGAGACCCTCTCGCGCACCATCATCACGGTGCTGACGGTGCTGATCACCCTCCTCATCCTGCTCTTCGTCGGCGGCCACGCCATCCACGACTTCGCGCTGTGCATGACCTTCGGGGTCGTCGTCGGCATGTATTCGTCGATCGCCGTCGCGACGCCCATCGTGTACGAGTGGGAGCACCGCCGCGGGGGGCCCAAGCCCGCCGCCCCGGAGCCCCTCGTCCCCGGCGTCGAGGGCGGAAAGCCGGGCCGCCGCAACCGCCGTTAGACGCACACCCCGCTCGCCGGGGTCCGGGAGGAAGGCATGAGGAAGATCCGCGAGTTCAACATGCGCCTGCCGTTCAAGGAGATCCGCCGCCGCGCCCTGCGGCCCGGTCCCCATGCGCAGGCCGTCGGCGGCATCGACGACGCGCGCCTGGCGTCCGTCCTGGAGCGCGCCGAGGCGGCGCTCAAGCCCTCGGTCCTCTTCGAGTCCTACGGCCCCGACTCCCCCGAGACCGCGGCCCTGGCGCCCATCCCCGGCGTCGGCCACACGGTGGCCGTGACGACGCTGGGCCCCGGCTTCGGCGCCCGCCTCGAGGAGCTCCTGACCGAGGACTCCCGCGTGGCCAAGGTCTTGGACGCGGCGGCCGCCACGGCCTTCGAGCGCGCGACCGCCTTCGTCCTCTCCCTCATCAAAGAGGACGTCGAGGACGAGCGCTGCGACCTCTCCCCCATCAACTATCTCGACGACCCCGAGGCCCTGGCGAAGGTTCTGGCGAAGCTCGAAGGCTCCAAGATCGGGGTCTCGCTCGAGGCGGGGCACCTGACGCCGGGCCATTCGAAGGCCTTCTGCGTGAGCTGGCTGGCCCGCAAGGGCAAGCGCGGGGCGAAAGCCGCTCCGAAGAAGTAGCCCGTTGGACGCGCTGCGCGCGGCGGTCCCCTACGCCGCCTACGGCTTCGTCTCCCTCGTCGGGCTGACGGCGCGCCTGAAGGTCGAGGGCGAAGAGCACCTCCAAGAGGCTAAAAAGGGCGGCGCCTTCATCTACGCCTTCTGGCACCAGCGCCAGGTGTTCTTCACCTGGACCCACCGCGACGTCGGCGCCACCGTGCTCGTGAGCCGCTCCAAAGACGGCGAGCTCATCGCGCGGACGATGGAGCTCTCGCGCATCGCTTCGGCCCGCGGCTCCTCCTCCCGCGGGGGCGTCGCGGCGACGAAGGAGCTCCTCGACCTCCTGGCCTCCGGGAAGACCGTCGGCATCACCCCCGACGGTCCGAAGGGCCCCGCGCGCCAGGTGAAGCCCGGCGTGCTGGCCTTGGCCCGCCTCTCCGGCGCCCCCATCCTCCCCCTCTCCTGCGCCACGAGCCGCCGCGTCGTGTTCGAGAAGTCCTGGGACAAGTTCCACGTGCCGCTGCCCTTCTCGCGCGCGGCGGTCGTGCACGCCCCGCTTTTGCGCGTGGGCGCCGGCGACTCGGACGAGACGGCGGCCCGCGAGCTCAAGGCGCGCCTCGACGCGGCCACCGAGCGCGCCGACGCGCTCGTCTCGTGACGCTCCTCGTCCTCTACCAGCTCCTCTACCCCCTCGTGGCCCTGGCCGCGCTCGCGCGGGTCGCCGCCGCGGGCCGTTGGGGCGCGTTCCGGGAAGGGACGACGGACGCCGCCGAACGTCTGGGACGCCCGGAATGGACGTCTCAGGCCGGACCCGTCTGGGTCCACGCCGCCTCCGTCGGCGAGGTGCGAGGGATGGCGCCCATCATCGCTCGGCTGGCGCCCCGTACCGTGGTCGTCACCTGCTCGACGGCCGCGGGGCGCGCCGAGGCGCGCGCGACGCCCGGGGTCGCGGCGGCCTTCCTGGCTCCGGCGGACCTGTGGCCCTGCGCAGCGTCATTTATGTCCCGCCTGCGCCCTGCGGCGCTCCTCGTCGCGGAGAGCGAGGTCTGGCCGATGACCTTGGTCCTCGCCCGGCGGCGCAAGGTGCCGACGGCGCTCGTGAACGCCTGCCTGAGCGAGCGCTCGGGGCGGCGCTGGCTCTGGGGCAAATCGCTCGCCGCCGCCGCTTTGGGCGGAGTGCGGCGCGCTACGTACCAGTCCGCCGACGACCGGGCGCGCTTCGAGGCCCTGGGCGTCCCGGCCGAGGCCGGAGCCGTGTGCGGCAACCCCAAGCACGACCTCCCCCTGGCCTCCCCCGAGGCCCTGGCCTCCGCGAAGGCCCGCGTCGCCGAGCTGTTCGGGAAGTCCCCCTGCTGGACCGCCGGCAGCACGCGCCCGGGCGAAGAGGAGCTCGTGTTGGAGGCCCACCGTGCCGCGGCGGCGCAGGTCCCGGGCCTGCGGCTCATCTTGGCCCCGCGGCATCCGGAGCGCTCGGGCGACGTGGCGGCCCTCTTGCGCCGCGGCGGCATCCCGTTCGCGCGCTGGAGCGAGCCTCTTCCCTTCAGCTCGGAGCCGCAGGTCCTCCTCGTCGACGCGATGGGGGCCCTCCCGGGCCTCTATCCGGCCGGGTTGGCCGCCTTCGTGGGCGGGACCTTGGTGGAGGGCTCGGGCGGCCACAACGTCATCGAGCCGGCCGCGGCCGGGGTTCCGGTCCTCTTCGGGCCGCACACCGAGGCCGTGGCGGTGGAGGCGGCCGCTCTGGAACAGTCCCAGGGCGGCAAGCGGGTGACGGATGCGGCGGGGTTGGGCCAGGCCGTCGCCG
>SCTT01000109.1 GCA_004322435.1 bacterium | reverse complement strand
GGCACGGGCGGGAAGTGATACAACACGCCCGATGAAGCCCAAACCCTGGGTGTGCGTGGTCGGGCCGGGCGCGGTCGGCGGCGTCCTGGCCGCCTCGCTGTCCAAGGCCGGCTTCGAGGTCCGCCTGGCCGCGCGCCAGGGCGGCGAGGCCCACCGCCTCGCCCGCGCGGGCCTGAGCTTCGAGGGCCCGGACGGCCGCCGCCGCGCGGTCCGGGGACTCAAGGCCCTCGGCGCCTCCCCCCGCCCCGCGGGAGACTGCGCCGCCGTCTTCCTCTGCGTGAAGGCCCGCGACCTCGCCGCCGCCCTCCCCGCCGCCCGCGCCGCCGCCGGGCCCGACACCCCGGTCGTGAGCCTCTTGAACGGGGTCGGCCACGAGCGGGCCGTCCGCCGCGCGGCCGGGACGCGCCGGGCCGTCATCGGCTCCTGCTACTTCGCCGCGATGCGCTCGGGCCCCCGGGCCGTGCGCCACGCGGGCGGCCGCTTGGTCTGGCTGGCCGAGACCGAGGCCAACTCCGGCGCCGCCCGGCGCGCCGCCGCCGTGCTGCGCGCCGCGGGCTGGCTCGTGGCCTTGAAGCGGGACGAGGAGCGCCTCTTGTGGACCAAGCTGGTTTACAACGCGGGCGTCAACCCGCTGGCGGCCCTGGCCCGCCGGCCCAACGGAGCGCTCGCCGAGGACGGGGCGCTGCGCGAGCTGACCCTCAAGGCCCTGGCGGAGGCGCGCCGCGCCGCCGCCGCCGCCGGGAAGCGCCCGTACCCCGAGATGACCGACGCCAAGGTCCTCGCCGGCTGCCGAGCGGTCCCCACCCAGCTCAACTCGATGATCCAGGACCTCGACGCCGGCCGCCCGACCGAAGCCGCCGCCATCCTGACCCCGCTCTTGGCCGCGGCCGAGCGCCGCGGGGTCCCCGTCCCCGCCCTCCGCGTCCTGGCCGCCGCGGTCAGGTCGCTCGAGGAGGCCCTGACGTGACCGCCCAGCTCCTGCGCGGCAAGCCGCTCTCGGACTCCCTGCGCCGCGAGCTCGGCGCCCGCGCCCGCCAACTGACGGAGGACCGCGGCACGCCCCCCCATCTGGCCATCATCGCCATCGGCGGCGACCCCGGCTCGCAGGTCTACCTGCGCAAGAAGCTCGAGGCCTGCCGCGAGGTCGGCGTCGAATCGACGCTCGAGTCCCTGCCCGCGGCCATCACCGAGGCCAAGGTCTGGCGCCTGATCTCGAAGCTCGGGGCGGACCCCGACGTCGACGGCATCATCCTCGACATGCCCGTCCCCGTCCCGCTCGACCCCGCGCGCCTCGTGGAGGCCATCCCGGCCGAGAAGGACGTCGAGGGGGTCACCGCGCAGAACCTCGGGCGCCTGTACGCCCAGAAGTCCTGGGAGGCCATCAAGAAGGCCGAAGTCCTCGTCCCGTGCACGGCCAACGCCATCGTCAACCTCATCCTCGAGGCCAAGGTCCCCCCCGCCGGACGCCACGCCGTGGTCGTCGGCCGCTCGACCATCGTCGGCCGCCCGACCGCCCATCTCCTGTCCTCGCTCGACGCCACCGTGACCGTCTGCCATTCGCGCACCAAGGACCTTGCGCGCTACGTGGGCGACGCCGACATCTTGGTCTGCGCCCTGGGCCGGGCCGGCGCGGTCAAGGGCTCCTGGGTGAAGCCCGGCGCGGTCGTCGCAGACGCCGGCATCACCTCCGCGGGCGGGCAGCTCTTGGGGGACGTCGAGGCCGGGCCCGCCGCCGAGCGCGCCGCCTGGCTGACGCCCGTCCCCGGCGGCGTCGGCCCGCTGACGGTGACCTTCCTCCTTTATAACACCGTGCTGGCCGCCGAACGCCGGACGCGCAAGACGCTGGGATAGCCCCGCGCTAGACCCGTATCAACGGTCAGCCCCCCCCCTGACCCCCGAGCTTCCCCCCCGCAAGCCTTCGGACCCATACTAAACCAACACCGCCTTTGGCGGAGGAGCCGGCGGGCGTAGGCAGGGGGGCTCCGTGGAAGCGCTCAAGATTCTCGAGGCCGGCCTCAAGGCCGGCGCCAGCGACATCCATCTGTCGGCGGGCCAGCCGCCGCTCGCCCGCGTGGACGGCGCCCTCGTCGAGCTCGTGGGCTTCAAGCCTCTGAGCGCCGAGGCCTGCAAGTCGCTGATCTACTCGCTCTTGACCGAGGAGCACCGCGCCGTCTTCGAGGACCGCCTCGAGCTCGACTGCGCGGTGGTCGTCCCCGGCCTCTCCCGATTCCGCGTGAGCGTCATGGTCCAGCGCGGGGCCGTCGACGCGGTGCTGCGCACGGTCCCGGCCTCAGTCCCGACGCCGGAAGCGATCGGCCTCGGCCCCATCGCCCGCAGCCTCGCCGACCTCCCGCGCGGCCTCGTGCTCGTCACGGGCCCCACCGGCTGCGGCAAGTCCACCACGCTCGCGTGCCTGGTGGATTGCATCAACCGGACCCGCCGCAAGCACATCATCACCATCGAGGACCCCATCGAGTACGTGCACGTCCCGCGCCTGAGCCTCGTGCGCCAGCGCGAGGTCGGGCCCGACACGCGCTCGTTCAACGAGGCGCTGCGCCACGCGCTGCGCCACGACCCCGACGTCATCATGGTCGGGGAGATGCGGGACTTGGAGACCATCTCGTTGACCTTGACGGCCGCCGAGACCGGCCACCTGGTCCTCGCGACCCTCCATACCGGAGACGCGGCACAGACCATCGACCGCATCATCGACGTCTTCCCGTCGAACCAGCAGGCCCAGGTCCGGACCCAGCTGGCGGGGGTCCTCAAAGCCGTCATCGCCCAGATCCTGCTCCCGCGGGCCGACGGCGCCGGGCGGGTCGCCGCCCGGGAGCTCATGGTCGTCACCCCCGCCATCGCCAACCTCATCCGGGAGTCGAAGACCCATATGGTCTCGAACGCGATCGAGACCGGCGGCGCCAGCGGGATGTACACCATCGGCCGCGCGGTCGCCGAGTTCGTGCGCCGCGGGATCGTGGACGAGGCCGACGCGGCCGCCGCCGTCCACGACCCGGCGCGGTCCGCGCCGCCGGCGGCCAAGGTGGCGGTGTCATGAGCGAGGACGGCGGCATCGACACCGCGCGCCTGCTCGCCGAGCTGGACGCCCTGATGGGCCCGGGCCCCGAGCGCGCGGCGGCCCCGCCCGTCGTCGCGGACTTCGACCTCCACGTGCCGCCGCCGCAGCCGCGCCGGCCGGCCCCGGCTCCCGAACCGAACCGCGCCGCCGAAGGCGAGGCGCCCGCGCCCGCGCCCGCCGACGGCCGCACCGTCCTCGTCGTCGAGGACGACAAGGACTTCCGGAAGATCCTCCGCTATCTGCTCACCCAGCGCGGCCATCGCGTCATCGAGGCCAAGGACGGGGCGGAGGGGCTCAAACTCGCCCGCGCGAACCATCCCAGCCTGGCCCTGCTCGACTTCGACATGCCGGGATTGAACGGGTACGAGCTCCTGCAGGAGCTGCGGCGCGGCGAGGAGACCCGGCATCTGCCCATCATCATGATCACCGGCGCCAAGAACCGCCGCCAGCTGCGGGAGCTCGGGATGGACATCTCGGACTTCCTCGACAAGCCCATCGAGAACGACTCGTTTTTGGCGGCCGTCACGCGCGCGCTGGGCAAGGGAGGCGGGGACGCTCCGGACAAGGCCAACGGGTCCCTCCCAGCTCCGGAGGCCCCCGTCCTCCCCTCCGCTCCGTCCCCTCCCGCCGAAGCGGAGCCCGAAGCGCCCGCCGACATCGAGCTCGAGCCCAACGGCGACGCGGCCGACGAGGAGGAGCTCCTCATCGAGGAGGCCAAGAAGGAGCGCGAGGAGGACATCGCCGGCCTCGACGTGCTCACCAACGACTCCCCGCTCGTCAACCGCATCAACCGCATCTTCATCCGCGCCGTCGACATGGGCGCCAGCGACATCCACATCGAGCCCGAGGAGAAGGCCATCGTCGTGCGCCTGCGCGTCAACGGGAGCCTCAAGCCCCTGTGCCGCCTGCCCGCGGCGCTCGGCCCCCAGGTCGCCGCGCGCGTGAAGATCATGTCGAATCTCGTCATCACGGAGCGCCGCCGGCCGCAGGACGGCCAGGTCCGCGCGACCATCCGGGGCCAGAAGGTCGAGTTCCGCGTCAGCACCGTCCCGGCCGTCCACGGCGAGAAGATCGTGCTGCGCATCCTGGGGGGAGCGAAGCTCAAGCCCGGAGTCGCCGACCTGGGGCTCAACGAGCGCGACCTCCTCGTCGTCGAGCGGGCCCTCCAGTCCCCGCACGGCCTCATCCTCGTCACCGGCCCCACCGGCAGCGGCAAGACGACGACGCTCTACACGATGATCCGCGTGCTCAACAAGCCGGACACCAACATCATGACGGCCGAGGACCCGGTCGAGTACGAGCTGGCCGGCATCACGCAGGTCGCGGTGAAGCCCCACCTGGGCCTGACCTTCGAGGCCGTGCTGCGCTCCTTTCTGCGCCAGGACCCCGACATCATGCTGGTCGGCGAGATCCGCGACCTCGAGACCGCCGAGATCGCCGTCAAGGCGGCCATCACCGGCCACCTGGTGCTCTCGACGCTCCACACGAACAGCGCCCCCGCCGCCATCACCCGCATGGCGCACATGGGCGTCGCGCCGTTCTTGCTCTCCGACAGCGTCAAGATGATCATCGCGCAGCGCCTCGTGCGCACGCTCTGCAAGAAGTGCAAGAAGGAGGCGCCGCTGCCCGAGGACGTCAAGCGCATGCTCACGGAGCCCGAGCTGGCCGCGCTGCCCCGCGTCTGGGAGGCCCCCGGCTGCGCGGCCTGCGGGCAGAACGGCTACACCGGACGCATGCCCATCTTCGAGGTGATGGAGGTCCACACGCCGGAGATCCGCCAGCGCATCCTCGCCGCCCACGGCGCCGACGAGATCGCCGCCCAGGCCGTGCGGGAAGGGATGACCCCCCTGCGCGGGGCGGCCCTGGCGGCCGTGGGCCGCGGCGAGACGTCCGTCGCGGAGGCGCTGGGAGTCATCCTGGCGGACTAGCATGAACCCGACCCCCGACAAGCAGGCCCCCGCCCCGCCGCCCTCCGAAGCCGCCCGAGAGCTGGTCCGGCGCGGCCGCGCGGCGATGAGGCTCTTCGACATCGAGGGCTACGAGCAGGCCGTGCCCTTGCTGCGGGAGGCCATCGAACAGGCCCCCGACCACGCGCCGGCGTACGCCGCCCTGGCCGAGACCTATTCGTACTGGGGGTTCCGCCGGGAGATCGCCGGCTTCGACTCCCAGCACCTCTACGACATGGCGCTCGAGAACGCCAACGTCGCCCTGACTTTGGCGCCGGACCTCGCCGAATGCCACCGGGCGATGGCCGTCGCGCTGCGCCGCGGGACCGCCAGCGACCCGCAGCGGCGGAAGGCCGAGGTGACGACCGCGCTCGACCTGGCCCCCGACGACCCGGAGACGCTCTGGGAGCATTGGCGGGCGTTCGGCTACGAGCCCGACGACCCGGGGCTGCGGCGGGCCCTCGAGCTCGAGCCGGGACTCTGCGGCGCCCACATCGACCTGGGAGCGGTCTACTGCGAGCGCGGGGAGATCGAGGCGGCCGTCCGGGAGCTGACCAAGGCCCTGCAGATCAACCCGCGGAACTCCTTGGCGTACTACGACCTCGCGATGTCTTTGGACCGGAAGGGGCACAGCGCGGTGGCGCTCGATATCCTCAAGCGCATCGCCAAGATGCATCCCGGAGACCCGCTCATCGAGACGGGCGTCGAGTTCCTGGAGGCCAAGCCATGCCCGGCGCCACGACCCTGAGCGGACGGACCCGGGAGGCGAGCGCGCGGTTCATGACCGCGCTGGCGCAGACCATCAAGGTCATCTCCCTCTATAAGGTCGGCCATCCCGTGCCCACCTCCGCCATCCAAGAGACCTGGAACCACCTGCACGAGCTCTTCATCGTGACGGGTTGGGACGAGCTCGCCGTGGGCCTCGAAGGCGGGCGCTGGATCGTCAACACCTCCACTTTGGAGGACACCGGCGGCGCGCTCGAGCTCTTATCGATGGTGTTCCGCAGCCACGCGCTGACCAGCGTCACCTTCGAGTCGCCGGTGCGCATCTACGAGCTGACGGCCTTCTGCGAGATGGCCTCGACCCCGCCCAACCGCGCCTACGAGACCGACGCCTCGGAGCTCCTCAAGGAGCGCGGCGTCAAACACGTCAAGGTCAACGTCGAGCACTTCGTCCGCGCGCGGCGCGTGCGCCAGCCGGCGAGCGCGATGATCGAGAGCCCGCTGGCCGGGCTCGCGCGGCGGCCCGCCGCCCGTCCCGCGGCGCCCGACGCC
>SCTT01000108.1 GCA_004322435.1 bacterium | reverse complement strand
GCCGGCGGCGGCCCCGGCCGCGACACCGCCTTCACCGTGAGCGTCGACGCGCGCCGCGGCACGACGACCGGAATCTCGGCCAAGGACCGCGCTCTGACCATCCGGCGCCTCATCGACGCCAAGGCGGCGCCCGAGGACTTCCTGCGCCCCGGCCACATCTTCCCGCTGCGCGCCAAGGAGGGCGGCGTCCTCGTGCGCGCCGGCCACACCGAGGCCGCCGTCGACCTCGCGCGCCTGGCCGGCCTCAAGCCCGCGGGCGTCATCTGCGAGATCATGAACTCGGACGGGACGATGTCCCGGGTGCCCCAGCTCGCGCGCTTCGCGAAGCGCCACAAGCTCCGCATCGTCACCATCCAGGACCTGATCGAGCACCGCCGCTCGCAGGAGCGCCTGGTGCGCCGCCTGGTCGCCGCGACCCTCCCGACCCAGCACGGGGACTTCGAGATCGCGGTGTATCAGGAGACGCTCACGGGCAAGCAGCATCTGGCCCTCGTCAAAGGGGAGGTTTCCGGCGCCAAGGACGTGCTCGTGCGCGTCCACTCCTCCTGCATCACCGGCGACACGCTCTTCAGCCTGCGCTGCGACTGCGGCGCCCAGCTCGGCGCCGCGATGAAGGCCGTCGCCAAGGAAGGCCGCGGCGTCGTGCTCTATCTCTCGCAGGAGGGCCGCGGCATCGGCCTCGTCAACAAGATCGCCTCCTACCGCCTGCAGGACCAGGGCCTCGACACCGTCGAAGCCAACAAGGCTCTGGGCTTCAAGCCCGACCTCCGGGAATACGGCATCGGCGCGCAGATCCTGGCCGATCTGGGGCTCACGACCATCCGCCTCCTCACGAACAACCCGCGCAAGATCGTGGGCCTGGGCGCGTTCGGCCTGCGCGTCACCGGCCGCGCCCCCATCCAGATGCCCGCCAACCCGCACAACGCGCGCTACATGGGCACGAAGCGCAGCAAGCTGGGACACATGCTTGACCTGGAGCCCCTTAAGGGGCTCAGGAACCACCCGAGCCTGGAGACTTGATGACGAAGAAACGGTTCGCCGTCGTCGCGTCGAGGTTCAACGAGGAGGTGACGGACCGCCTGCTCGCGAGCTGCTTGAAGACCCTGAAGGCCCACGGGGTCGCGGAACGCTCGGTGAAGGTCGTGCGCGTGCCCGGCGGCTTCGAGCTCCCCTGGACCGTCGCCGAGCTGGCCCGCTCCAAGCGCTACGACGCCGTCGTGGCCCTGGGCTGCGTCCTGCGCGGTTCGACGCCGCAAAACGACCACATCTCCCGCGCGACCGTCACCCATCTCCAGAGGATCTCCCTCGACACGCGGGTGCCCGTGGTCCTCGGGGTCATCACCCCGAACACCTGGGCCCAGGCCGTCGCGCGCACCAAGGGCGCGCTCGACCGCGGCAAAGAGGCGGCCGAAGCCGCCCTCGCCATGGCCGCGCTCAAGGGGGCGCTCTAATGGGCCGCCGCCGCCAAGGACGCGAGACGGCGCTGCAGGCGCTCTACCTCTGCGACACGGGCAAGATGAGCGTCGAAGAGGCGTTCCGCATCGTCGCCTACGGGTCTCCCGCCGACGAGAAGACGCTGCTCTTCGCGCGCGAGCTGGCCGACGGGGCGGAGACGAACAAGGACGACTTGGACCGCCACATCCGCACCGTCGCGCGCAACTGGTCTCTGGAGCGCATGGCCGTGGTGGACCGGAACATCCTGCGGATGTCCTCCTACGAGCTCTTGCACCAGCCCAAGACCCCGGTCAAGGTCGTCATCGACGAGGCCCTCGAAATAGCCAAGTCCTTCTCGTCGGCCGAGTCGAGCAAGTTCATCAACGGCATCTTGGACAAGATCAAGGACCACCGCCCTCCCGCGGCGGAGCCGGCCAAGGACGGCGTTTGAGCGGTCCCTCCGTCCAAGAACGCTGGGCCCCCGCCAACGCCTGCTTCGGCTGCGGCCCGGCCAACCCGCAGGGCCTGCGCATCCGGAGCTTCCCCACCGGCGGGCCTCGGGGCGAGCTCGCCTGCGAGTGGACGCCCCAGCCTCACCACGCGGCGTTTCCCGGGGTCTTGAACGGCGGCGTCGTCGGCGCCCTCCTCGACTGCCACATGAACTGGACCGCGGTGATGCGCCTCAAGGAGCGCGACGCGCTCGAGGCCGCGCCCTGCTGCGTGACGTCCGAGTTCTCGGTCAAGCTGACGCGGCCGACGCCGATGGACGGCGCCGTGACGGTCACCGCCCGCGTCGTCGAGGAAGGCCCGGACCGGGCCGTGGTGGAGGGCGAGATTTCCGCCAAAGGGAAGGTCTGCGCCCGCGGCCGCGGCACCTTCGTGGCCGTGAAGCCCGGCCACCCCGCCTACCACCGCTGGTAGGTCAAGCCTTCCAGAGCGCCGCGCCGCCCATCAGCCCGGCGGTGTTCGGCACGATGGTGACGTTCGGCGGGAGCTTGAGGGTCACCTTGCGGCCGTTCCCGCCCCCGATGCGCAGCGCGTCGTAGTTGTAGACCCGCGACAAGACCTTGATGGCCTTGCCCAGGCGCCGGTTCCAGCGCTTGAGGCCCACCTCGTCGAGCGCGGCTTCGCCGAGCTGCTCCTCGTAGGTCTCGCCGCGGCGGAACGGATGGTGGCCCAGCTCCAGGTTCGGGACGAGGACCCCGTTCAAGAAAAGCGCCGAGCCGAAGCCGGTCCCGAGAGTGACGACGAGCTCCACGCCCTTCCCTTTCACCGCGCCCATCCCCTGGACGTCGGCGTCGTTGGCGACGCGCACGGGCTTGCCGAGCGCCTTGCGCAGGGCCTTGGCGAGGTCGAAGCCCACCCAGGAGTCGTGCAGGTTGACCGCGCTCCAGACGACGCCGTCCCGCACGATGCCCGGGAAGCCCACCGAGACCTTGTCGAACGGGCGCGCCGAGGCGGCCAGCGAGCGCATCACGGCGAGGACGGCGGCCGGCCGGGCGGGATGCGGCGTCGAAAGGCGGTTGCGTTCGCCGAGCGGGCGCCCCGCGGGGTCGAGGCGCATCGCCTTGATGCCGGAGCCTCCGATGTCGAAGGCGAGGATGACGGGGGTGCGGGAGGGCTTTAAGGCGGCCATGTCCCCAGTTTGCTATTTTTCTAGTCGTGAAGTCACCGAAGGCCGAGGCCGAGGCCCTGCGCCGCGAGCTCGAAGAGCACGAGCGGCGCTACTACGTGGAGGACCGGCCCGTCGTCTCCGACGAGGAGTACGACCGCCTGATGGCGCGCCTCAAGGCGCTCGAGGCGGCCCATCCCGAGCTGGCCTCCCCCGACTCCCCCACCGCGCGCGTGGGCGGCGCCCCCGCCGCCGGGTTCAAACCCGTCCCGCACTCGGTGCCGATGCTCTCTTTGGACAACTCTTATTCCCCCGAGGACATCCGCGAGTTCGACAATCGCGTGCGCAAAGTCTTAGGCCGGGCGCCGGCGGGCTACGCCTGCGAGTCGAAGATCGACGGGGTCTCCTTGGCCCTGGTCTACGAGAAGGGCGTGCTCGTCAGCGCCGCGACCCGCGGCGACGGCCGCACCGGCGAGGACGTCACCGGCAACGCCCGCACCATCGCGGCCGTGCCGCTGCGCCTGGCCGGCAAGGCCGTCCCGGACCTGCTCGAGGTGCGCGGCGAGGTCTTCCTCCGCAAGACCGACTTCGCGCGCATCAACAAAGACCTCGCCAAGGAAGGCGAAGAGCCCTTCGTCAACGCGCGCAACTGCGCCGCGGGGTCCTTGCGCCAGAAAGACCCCAAGGTCACGGCCTCCCGCCGCCTGCGCTTCTACGTCCACTCCTTCGCGCGCCTGGCGGGCGTCGAGGAACCCTCCTCCCACTCCGCCTTCCTGGCCGCCTGCCGCGGTTGGGGCCTGCCGACCTCGGCCGAGGCCCGGGCCTGCCCCGACGTCGAGGCCGTGCTCGCCTACTACGCCGAGTTCAAGGACCGCGCCGAGCGCCTCGACTTCGAGGTGGACGGGCTGGTCGCGAAGGTCGACGCGCGCCAGGAGCAGCGCGTCCTCGGCGCCACGGCCAAGAGCCCCCGCTGGGCGATGGCGCTCAAGTATCCGGGCCGCCAGGCGACGACCACGCTCGAAGACGTCGAGTACTCCGTCGGCCGCACCGGGACCGTCACGCCGGTCGCGAAGGTCAAGCCCGTGTTCCTCTCGGGCGTGACCATCTCGTCTGTGAGCCTGCACAACTTCGAGGAAGTCGAGCGCCTGGGCGCCCGCGTCGGGGACACCGTCGTCATCGAGCGCGCCGGCGAGGTCATCCCCAAGGTGGTGGCCGTGGTCGCCGAGAAGCGCCCCTCCGGCGCCAAGGCCATCCTCCCCCCCAAAGCCTGCCCCGTCTGCAAGGGCGCCGTACAGAAGGAGGAGGACGCGGTGGCCGTGCGCTGCGTGAACCCTTCCTGCCCCGCCCAGCTCAAGCGCAAGCTCCTCCACTTCGCGAGCCGCGACGGGATCGATATTGAAGGTTTCGGAGAGGCCGTCGTCGACCAATTGGTGGACTCGGGCCGCGTGAAGGACTTAGCCGACGTCTTCGCCCTGAGAGCCGAAGACCTCCTCAAGCTCGAGCTCTTCGCCGAGAAGAAGGCCGAGAACCTGCTCAAAGGCATCGCCGCCGCCAAGGGGCGTCCCCTCTCGCGCGTCCTCTACGCCTTGGGCATCCCCCAGGTCGGCGAGAAGACCGCCCGCGACCTGGCGGCCAAGTTCCGCACGATGGACGCCCTGGCCGCCGCCGACCTCCCCGCCCTCGAGGGAGTCCCCGACGTCGGCCCCGTCGTCGCCGCCGCCGTGGAGGGCTACTTCTCCCAGAAGGCGGTCGAGGACCTCTTAAAGAAGCTCGGGCGCGCCGGCGTCGCGATGGAGGAGCCCGACAGCGCGCTCCCCTCGGACGCGCGCCTCGCCGGCAAGACCTTCGTCTTCACCGGGGAGCTCGCCTCGATGACCCGCGGCGAAGCCGAGGAGAAGGTCCGGATGCTCGGCGGCAAGGCCGTCGGGAGCGTGTCCAAGAAGACCGGCTACGTGGTGGTGGGTTCCGAACCGGGCTCCAAGGCCGAGAAAGCCAAGAGCCTGGGCGTCCCGGTCTTGGACGAAGCGGAGTTCCTGAGGCTCCTCGCATGACCGACGCCCCGAAGAAGACCGCGCTCTTGAGCGCCGCCGACATCACCGGTGTCGTCGAGTTCGCCCACGGCCTCCACGAGCTCGGCTGGCAGCTGGTCTCCTCCGGGCTCACCGCCAAGACCCTGCGCCGGGCCGAGGTCCCCATCGTCGAGGTGGCCGAGCTCACGAAGGCCGCCGACCTCGTGGCCGGCCGGGTGCGCCTGCTCCAGCCCCGCCTCTTCGGCGGCATCCTGGCCGACCGCCAGGACCCGGGCCAGATGCGCGAGCTCGAGCGCGAGGACATCCCCACCGTCGACCTCGTGGCCGTGAACCTCTACCCCCTGGCCCAGGTCCTCGAGTCCGGGCAGATGAGCCAGCGCGAGGCGATGGACTTCTTGGACGTCTCCGGCGCCGCCCTGCTGCGCGCCGCGGCCCGCAGCTTCCACGGCGTCATCGCCCTCTGCGACCCGAAGGACTACCCCTCGGTCTTGGACACCCTGCGCCGAGGCAAGGGGCTGAGCGTGGACCAGAGCCGCCGCCTGGCCGCGAAGGCCTTCAACTACATCTCCTACTACGACTCGACGGTCGCCCAATACCTCTCGGACGGCACCGCCGAGTCCCTGCCCGACGAACTCATCCTCTCGCTTAAGAAAACCGCCGAGCTGCGCTACGGCGAGAACCCCCACCAGGGCGCCGCCCTCTACAGCCGCT
This sequence comes from bacterium, assembly GCA_004322435.1. GTDB lineage: Bacteria > Elusimicrobiota > Elusimicrobia > UBA1565 > UBA1565 > SCTT01. The sequence continues at coordinate 10,091 of SCTT01000108.1, read as the reverse complement.
CGGGCGCCCGAGCCTGGGGGCTCAACGCCGCGACGCTCCTCTACGGCAAGCCCCTGGCCTTCAACCATTACGTGACGATGGACCGCGCCACCGACTTGGTCGGCGAGTTCCGGCGTCCCGCCTGCGCCATCGTCAAGTTCTCGAACCCCGCCGGCGCCGCCGTCGCCGACCGCCCCGGCGAGGCCGCGCGCCTGGCCTACGCCGCGGACCCCGCCGGCTGCACCGGCGGCGTCGCGGCCTTGAACCGCGAGGTGGACGCCGAGGCGGCGCGCGTGCTGGCCACCGAGTACATCGAGTGCGTGGTGGCCCCGGACTTCACCGGCGAGGCCTTGGACATCCTGCGCGCGAAGAAAGACGTGCGCCTGGTGCGCCTGCCCTCGCTGCTGCTCTCCGCCCGCGAGGTCGACATGAAGACGGTGTCCGGCGGCGTCCTCGTCGAGGACCGCGATAATCCGACCGCGCCGGAGGGCTTCAAGGCCGTCTCGAAGCGCGCCCCCACCGACATCGAGGCCGCCGCGCTCGACTTCGCCTGGCGGGTCGCCAAGCACACGACGACTTTCGCGGCCGTCCTAGCCCGCGGCGAGGCCACCTTGGGGGTCGCCGGCGGCCAGGCCACTCGCCTCGACGCGGTGCGTCTGGCGGTCGTCAAAGGCCAGGAGCGCCACCCCGTCCTCACCCCCGCGCTGCCGACCGTGCTGGCCTGCGACGGGGCGCTGGAGCGCTCGGACCTCGTCGAAGCCGCCGAGGCCGGCGTCACCGCCGTCATCGCCTCGGGCGGCACGCGCTCGGACGCCGACCTGCTCTCCGCCGCCGACGACCTCGGAATGGCCTTGGTGTTCACCGGCGTGCGCCACTACCGCCTCTAAGGCGCCCGCTCGGCCCGGCGCGCCAGCTCGGCGGCCATCGCCGAGAAGATGAACTGGTGGAACGGGTAGAGCCCGTACCAGTAGAGCGTCCCGAACAGGCCGCTGGGCTCGAAGAGCGCCGTCTGCACGAGCCGGGTCCCGCCGTCGATGGGGACCGCCTCCCACTGCAGCCACGCGCGCCCCGGCAGGCGCATCTCCGCCCGCAGGCGCAACAGGCGCGGCCGCTCCACGGCCTCGACGCGCCAGAAGTCCACCGCCTCGCCCGCCAAGACCTCGTCGGGGTGGCGGCGCCCGCGCCGCAGCCCGGGCCCGCCGGCGAGCCGGTCGAGCGCCCCGCGCAGGACCCAGGCCCACTCCCAGGCCGGCCAGCCGCGGTCTCCGCCCACCCCGCTGAAGGACCGGAACACCGCCTCGGCCGGGGCGCGCACCAGGAGCGCGCGCGTCTCGCGGGCCAGCCCCTCGCTGTCCTCGAGGACGGCCGCCGGGCCGGCGCCGAGCGCCCCGCTCCAGTGCGTCTCCACCGCGCTCTGCTCGACGCGCTCGAGCGCCAGCCGCACCGCGGTGCGGTAGTCGAGCGGCCGCACCTCCGGGAAGGCCTCGCGGGAACGGCGCAGGTCGGCCACCAGAGGCTGCACCATGCCCTGCACGATGGGGACGGCCAGCGCGTTCGGGATGGGCGTCAGGGCCCCGATCCACCGCGAGGCCAGCTTAGGCAACAGGGCCGGGACGGCCCAGACCAGGCGCCGGAGCCCGCGCAGCTCGGCGTAGGTCTCGACCATCCGGCGGAAGGTCAGCCGGTCGGCCCCGACGTCGACCACGCCCAGCGCCTCGCGCTCGCCGGCCAAAGTCAGATAGGAGAGCACGTCGCGGATGGCGATGGGTTGGACCTCGTTGTCGATCCACGACGGGGCGAGCATCAAGGGCAGCCGCTCGGTCAGGTAGCGCACCATCTCGAAGGACGCCGAGCCGGAACCCACGATGGGGCCCGCGCGCAGCTCGGTGGTCGGCACCTCCGCCGCCAGCGCGGCTCCCACCTCGGCCCGGCTGCGCAGGTGCTCCGAGGCGGCGGCCGGCGGCAGCAGGCCCCCCAGATACACCACGAGGCGCACGCCCGCCTTGCGGGCCGCCGCCCCGAAGCGCTCCGCCGCCGCCAGGTCCCGTGAAGCGAAATCGTCGCCGCCGGACATGGAATGCACGAGGTAGTAGGCCGTGTCGGCGCCGCGCAGGGCCTCGTCCAGACCCTCCCCCGTCAGGACGTCGCCGCGCACCGCCTCGACGCCCGCCGCCCAGGGCCGGCCCGCCACCCGGCCGGGGTCGCGCACGAGGACCCGCACCGTCCGCCCCGGCCCGAGGAGGCGCGGGACGAGGCGCCCGCCCACGTAGCCGGTGGCCCCGGTGACGAGGATGACCTTCACCCGGCTATCTTACGCCCTGGCGGGCGGGCCGTCGAGGACGGGGGTCAGCGCAGATGGTCGCGCACGATGCGCACGAGGCCCTCGGTCGCCTTCTCCGGGATCTCCTCGCCTTCCCAGTTGATGGAGAAGTGGGCGTTCCGGTGGGTGGGCTTCACGTAGGTCTCGTACATCGGCAGCACCGTGGTGATGATCTGGTGCTTGGCGCCGTCCACGTCGCGCCCGCGCTCCGAGATGTCGCGGGCCATGCGCCGCAGGACCGCGGTGGCGATGCCGGTCGAGACGAAGACCTTGTAGTCGTAGAGCGCGAGCAGGGCCTCGGGATAGAGGGCGTAGAGGCCCTCGACGACGATGAGGCGCCGGGGCGGGAATTCGGTCTGCTCGGCGGCGCGGGTGTGGGTCTTGAAGTCGTAGACCGGCTGACGGACGAGCCGCCCCGCCAAGAGCTCCCGCACGTGGGAGACCGCGAGGTCCAGGTCCAGGGCCTCGGGGTGGTCGAAGTTGTAGGCCGCGCGCTCGGCCAAGGGCAGGTGCGACAGCGGCCGGTAGTAGTGGTCGAGCGAGAAGATGGCCCCCTCGATGCCGGCCCGGTGCCCGGCCTCGACGACCTTGCGCGCGAAGGTGGTCTTTCCCGAGCCGGAACCGCCGGCGATGCCGATGAGGAAGGGTCGAGGGCTGGCCACGCACGCGCATCTTAGCAGGAACGGGGGGCCCGAATCCCGGACTCCCATTTCCTGGGGTTTCTCAGGTCTCCGGCCGTCGCGTTTCCGGGCGGGTCCTGCCCGTGCGGCCGAGTTCGCCGCTCCCCCGAACCCGTGAACCTTGACGGTTCCCCCGCGACGAGCGCGGGGGCCCCCTCCCACGGGGTCGCTTCAGACTCGGCCGCGCGGTCACCAGCCGTGTCTCGTCGACGGCCTAGTCTGGGTTACGTCGGTATCCGCCTTTGCGTCCCGCCCGAATCAGACAGCGAAGCAACTCATCCTGGGATGAGTTAATTTCACATAAATTCTCGCCGCTATTTTTAAAAAATTCGACGCTTGTAATCGCCGGAAGGAAACGGCGGACAGGACCCGCCCTCTAAACACGTCGGCCGCAGCCCGTCAAACTCCGGGAACTTGGAATCCCGGACCCTGGCGCAAATATCATTTACGTGATATTATATGAGCAGAATCCTGATAGGGGGCCAAATGCCGAAGATTCGACCCATCTCGGACCTGCGCAACCGCGCCGATGAGATCTCCCGCCTCTGCCACGCCTCGGCCGAACCCGTCTTCATCACCAAGAACGGCCGCGAGGACCTCGTCGTGATGAGCCAGGCGGCCTACGAGCGCCAGCAGGCGCGCCTCGAGCTTTACGCGGAGCTCGACCGCGCCGAGGTGGAGGCCCAGACCGGCAAGGGGACCTTGAGCCACGCCGAGATGATGCGCCGCCTGAGGGCCTCCGGCGCTTGAAGCGGCTCCCCGTCGTCTACCTCCCCTCCGCGCAAGCCGACCTGCTCGACGGCGCCGCCTATATCCGCCGCGACAGCCCGGCCGCGGCCGCGGACTGGCTGGCCTTGGTCGACTCGGCCCTGTCCCGCCTCTCGGCGTTCCCCGAATCCGGCACCCGTCCCAAGGACGAACGGCTCGCGGCTAAAGGCTACCGCCTCGTCGTCCTGGGCGAACACCTCGCCTTCTACGTCGTCACCCCCCGCTGCGTGCAAATCCGCCGCGTCCTCCACGGCAAGCGCCGCTACGAGTTCCTGCTCTAAGGCCTTCCTTTTGTAACACCGCCGGGCTACCCTTCCTACGATGCGCTACTGGGTCTACGAGGACGACCGGCTCGCCGGGCCGTTCACGGCCGACGAGCTCCGGGAGCGCCCGCGCTTCGACGAGGGGACCTTGGTCATCGCCGAGGAGCGCCTCGAACCCGGGGGCGGGCGCTGGCGCCGCGCCGCCGACGTGCCCGGCCTGGCCCTCGCCCTCTCGGCGCGCCAGCGCCAGGCCTTCGTCGGGAGCCTGCGCCCCCCCGAGCCCGCGGTCCGCGACCTCTCCATCCTCGGCAACCTGCTCGAGCAGGTCGAGCGCATCGAAGGGGTCCTCGTCGGGATGCGCGCCGAGCTCCAGAGGTATCACGCCGAGGCGGAGAAGCTCTGGGAAGACGGCAAGGTCCGCGAGGCGCGCGCGACGCTCCTCGACGAGACGAACGCCAAGATCGTCCAGCGGATGGAGGCGCTCGAGGCGCTCCAGCAGGCCGTCGCCGCGCTCCGCTCGGAGCTCGCCGCCGCCCAGGAGGCCCGCGCCGGGCTCGAGAGCCGCCTGACCGGGGCGCTCGGACGCCTCGCCGAGGCGACCTCCCAGCTCGACGCCGCCCGCGGGGCCCAGGCCGCGCTCGCCGCCCAGCTCGTCGAGGTCCGCACCGCCGACGCAGGGCTCAAGGCCGAGCTCGAGGCCGCCCGCGCGGAGACCGCCGCTTTAAGGGACCACGCCGAGGCGCGCGCGCGGGCCGACGCCGAGAAGGCGGCCGCTGCCGTCGCGGCGTTGGGCGAGCGCGAGGGCGCGCGCTGGCTGTGGGGCTCCTGGCACCTCTCCCCCTCCGCTTTGGCCAAGCTCACGCTCGCCGCCGGCCTCCTCGCCGCGGCGGGTCTGGCCTTGGGGATCCGCGCCGAGCTGCGCGCCCGAAACCCCCTGGTCCAGACGGTCACGACGACCCCGGAGCCGGCGCCCGCGCCGCCGCCAGCCCCGCCCGCCGCCCCGAAGAAGGCTCCCCTCGCCGAACCGCCGCCCGCCCCGGCGCCCGCCGTCGAACAGGCCCCGGAGCCGGAGCCCGCGCCCCGGCCGCGAGTCCGCAAGGCCCGCCCGACCCCCGCCCCCTCCGACGCCGCCAAGGCCGAGGCCCTGCGCCTCAAGGTGCTCGCCGCCGCCGGCCTCAAGCCCAAGCCCGCTCAAGACGAGCCCGAGCCGCAGGCGCTGGCCTTGGCGTTCCTGGCCCCGAACCCCGCGCCCGGCATGTGCCCGCGCGGGCTAGACGAGCTCGTGGCGGGCGACGGCGGGCCCGTGCGCACCCCGCAAGAGGCGCTCGACTGTTGGACGTGGACGCGCGTCGGCGAGGCCGCGGACGCCCTGGCCAAGGCCCGCAGGCAGCCCCGCGAGGAGGCGTTGGCCGACATCCAGGTGGACGCGATGGGTTGGGGCGGCTTCGGCAAGCTCTTCCCGCTCGAAGTCCGGGCCGAGAAGGCCGAGGGCCGCGCCTACACGGTCGTCTTGTCGCGCAAAGACCTTTTCGCCGAGAAGCTCGCCGCCCGCTACAAGCTCAAGAAGATGTCGGGCGCCGAGACGGCCCTCTCCTACGAGGTGGACGTCGCGGAACGCAGCTTGCGCCCGCTCGACGAGGCTTCCTGGCGGGTCCTCGACGCCCAGGCGGCCTCGGACTCCCTGCCCGCCCCCGCCTACAAGCGGTAGCCCGCCGCCGTTGTTTGCTAACCTCCCGGCTATGGGATACATCATCGCCGCCTTCGTCGTGACGGGACTAGTCATGTCGCTGCTCAAGGACAAGTACATGGACGGGAAGCGCTTCGACGCCGAGGCCTTCGCCTCCACGCTCCGCGGCGTCGCGGGCGTCCTCTTGACCTTGGGCGTGCTGGCCGCCGTCGCGACGAGCGCGCTCGTCGTCATCCCCCCCGGCCACCGCGGCGTCGTGTTCAACAAGGTCTCCGGCGTCCGGCTGACCCCGCAGGGCGAGGGCTTCAACTTCCTCATCCCGTTTTTGGAGCAGGTCATCGTGCTCGACGTCCGGGTGCAGAAGGACACCTACGACGCCTCGGCGGCCTCGAAGGACATGCAGACCATCCACACGAAGGTCGCCCTGAACTACCATCCGAACGCGGACATGTCGCCGAAGCTGCTGCAGGAGGTCGGCCCCGAGTACTCCGAGCGCCTGCTGCACCCCGCCATCCAGGAGGCCGTGAAGGCCACCACGGCGCGCTTCACGGCCGAGGAGCTGATCACCAAGCGCGAGGACGTGAAGCTCCTCATCAAGGAACTCGTCGAGAAACAGGTCGCCCCCCACAACATCAAGGTCGACGAGCTCTACATCACCGACTTCGACTTCTCGCGCCAGTTCGCCGAGTCCATCGAAGCCAAGCAGATCGCCGAGCAGACCGCGCTCAAGGCCAAGCGCGACTTGGACCGCGTCAAGATCGAGGCCGAGCAGAAGATCGCCTCGGCGCGCGCCGAGGCCGAGTCCCTCAAGATGCAGCGCGAGGCCATCACCCCGCAGCTGATCCAGCTGCGCCAGGTCGAGATGCAGAAGCTGGCCATCGACAAGTGGGACGGCAAGATGCCCGAGGTGATGCTCGGGGGGGCGTCGACGCCGCTGTTGGACTTAAGCGCCTTCACCAACCGGGCGAAGTAGGGCGAATCAGTCTCGCGGCCGCCGGCGCCGGCGTTCGAGCTCGGCGCGCGCCGCCGCCAGGTTCTCGCGCGCGTCGGCCAGCGCGGGGTCGAGGCGGGCCGCCGCGGTGAACTCGACGATGGACTCCTCGAGGCGCCCGCGCTTATAGAGCACGGCCCCGAGGTTGCTCCTGGCGCCGGCATGGTCGGGCGTGAGCGCCAGGGCCGCCCGCAGGTTCTCCTCCGCGCCGTCCAGGTCGCCGGCGGCGATCAGCAGCGCGCCCAAGTTGTTGCGCGCCCTCGTGTGGTCCGGGTGCCGCGCCAGGAGCCGCCGGTAGAGCTCCACGGCCTCCCCCGGGCGCCCTTCCTTGCTGCGCAGCTCGGCCAGGTTGCTCAGGCACATCCAGCAGCCGGGGTTCTTAGCCAGCGTGTCGCCCCACAGGGCCTCGGGGCCTGTGAAGGTCCGGCCGCGGACGAAGGTCAAGGAGCCGAAGGCGACCAACACGGCGGCCGCCGCGCCCCGCGCGACCCTCGGCCGGCTCGCGGCGGCGCGCGCGAAGCCCGCCGCGGCCAGCGCCAGGGGGCCGCAGCTGGCCAGGTATTGGAAGTGGTCGGCCACGAAGGAGAAACGCATCGGGTAGACGTCGAAAAATCCCAGCGCCGGCACGAGCGTCCCCCCGAAGTAGAGCGCGGCGGCCAGCGGCCCCCGCCCCCACCGCTCCCGGCGCGCCCAAAGCAGCGCGACGAGCCCCGCCGCGGAGACGGGGAAGAGCCACTGCCAGGCCCGGGCGGCGTCCGGCGTCCAGCGCGGGTAGATGAAGACGAGCGGCTGCGGCCAGGCGAGCTTCCCCGCGTAGAACCACGCCGCCCGGCCCGCGACCAAGACGCGCTGGGCCGCCGACAGGTCCCAGTCCGCGCCGCGGGCTCCGACGTGGGTCCGCTCGAGGCCCGCGGTCACCAAAGCCAGCGCCAGACCCGCCGCGAAGAACGGGGCCAGCGGCAGGGCTTCGGACGCCTTGACCCGTCCGCTGCGCCGCCAGAGCAGGACGAGGAGGGCGGCCGGCAGCGAGCAGACGACCGTCTTGCTCAGGAGCCCGCCGACGAAGAGGAGGCCCGAGGCGGCGTAGAGCAGGGCGCGCCGGGCCCCCGGCGGCTCTCGCAGCACGCGCAGATAGCACCAGGCCGAGCTCAGGGCCAGGGCGGCGGACAGGACGTTCTTGCGCTCGGTCACCCAGGCGACGGACTCGGCATGGACGGGGTGGAGCGCGAACAGCCCGGCGGCCAGCCACGGCCACGGCACGCCCGACTCGGCGAGCACCGCCCAGAGCATGAGGGCCGCGGCGAGGTGGAGCGCCAGGTTCACCGCCCGGTAACCGCGCGGGTCGAGACCCCACAGGCGGCGCTCGGCCCAGAACGTGGTGTGGACCAACGGGTAATACTGCGGCGTGGCGACCGGGTCGAGCCAGATGCTCCGCAGGCCGTCCGGCTCGGTGAGCGTCTTGTTGTCGACGACGTAGGCGTCGTCGTCCCAGAGGAAGCCGCCGCCCAGGGAGCTCGAATAAGCGGCGAGGGTCAGGAGGGCCAGCAGGACCGCCCCGGCGGCCCTAGACGGGGGTGCCGACACCGGAGCGATTCACGCCCATCATCTTGAGGAAGGCTTCCCCGAGCTCGGGGTCCACGCGGCGCCGGTTGATGTCGCGCCCGACCTCGGCCAGAGCCGCCTCGCCCGTCCAGGCTTCGCGGTAGGGCCGCCAGCTGGTCAGAGCGTCGTAGGCTTCCGCGACCCGGACGATGCGCGCCAACAGCGAGATCTCCTTGCCCTTGAGGCCCTTCGGGTAGCCCGACCCGTCGAAGTTCTCATGGTGCTGCCCGATGGCCGCGACGACGTCCGGCGGGGCGGGGATCTTGAGCTCCTTGAGGACCGCGGGCGCCGCCTCGACGTGGCTGCGCACCCAGCGCTGGTCCGCCTCCGGCAGGTCGCCCAAGGGGCCGTCGTAGTTGAGCAGGTGCTCCGGCACGGCCTTCTTGCCGATGTCGTGCAGGTAGCCCGCCAGGAAGGCCTTGCGGACCTCGGGTTCCGAGAGGCCGATGAACTCGGCCAGCGCCCCGCAGAGGGCCCCCGTGGACTCGGCGTGGCCGATGGCCCCCTCGACGGCCTCGATGCCGAGCATCCAGTCCTCGGGCAGGGCCACCTGCTGGATGAGGCGGCGGTGCACCTCGACGACGGACGGCGGCATCCGCTTGCCGGGCTCGACGGCGGGCTTGAGCCCCAGGACCTCGTAGGCCGCGACGCGCTGGCGCTTGCCCTTGATCTGGATGAAGGCCCGGTCCTCGCCGGTCAAAAGGGCCGCGGCGAGGGCGTTCGTCGTCGGCATGCTCGCAGGGTCGAGCTCGAGCGCGCGGCGGTGGTAGGCCAGGGCCTGCTGCAAATCGCCCAGCTCCGAGCAGACGTCGGCGGCCTCGGCCAGCATCTTGGCGCTCGGCGTCTGGGCCATCGCCTCCTCGAGGAGCGCCAGGCGCGCCTCGAGGTTGCGCTCCTCGTCGGGCGAGAGGCCCACGCGCACGCGCCGCGTCCGGAACCAGCGCTGGATGGCCTTGAAGACCTCCTCGTCGACGAGGATGCCGCCGGGCGGGCTCAGCTGCTGCAGGCGCGAGGCCAGGTTCACCTTGTCGCCGATGGCCGTGTAGTTCTTGCGGCTGCCCGACCCGATCATGCCGACGACGAGAGTCCCCGTGGCGATGCCGATGCGCAGCTTCCAGGGGAACTGCCACTCGGCCATCCGGTCCTGCATCCGCACCGCCGCCAGCACCGCCATCAGCGAGTGGTTGCGGGCGGCGTAAGGGGCCCCGAATTCGGCCATCAGGGCGTCGCCCATGTATTTGTCGAGGTGGCCGCGGAAGCGTTTGAGGACGGGCTCCATCGAGGAGAAGAGCATGTCGACTTCCTCGATCATCGACTCCGGCGGACGCTGCTCGGCGGCCGTGGTGAAGGAGACGAGGTCGGCGAACATCACGGTCGCCTGGCGCTTCTCGTTGGAGAGCTTCCCGTCGAGCATGAGCTTGGCGACCATCGGGTCCATCGCCGTGGCGAGGGCCTTCTCGAGGCGCTGCTTCTCGCGCTCCAAGGCCTTCACGTGGTCGACGGCGGAGGGCTCGGGGGCGGGGGCGGGCGGTGCGGCGGGCGCGGGAGCGGCCGGCTCCCCCTTCATCTTGGCGACCATGGCGTCCGCCACGCGGTCGGCGAACGCGCCGACCACGCGCTCGAAGGCCTTCCCTATAGAGTCGCCCAGGCCCATGCCCCGGAAGGGTAGCCGCCGAGCTCTCGGGCGTCAACGGCGGTCTTGGTGTCAGTGTTTCGGAAGTATCGGAACTTCGACGCCCGCGACCAGCGACTTCCTAAAGTTCCGAAAGACTGACACCGCCTAAGTTGAGATCGGAAGAGC
>SCTT01000107.1 GCA_004322435.1 bacterium | reverse complement strand
CCGGCTTGTTCGGGTGCAGCCAGTCGCGCAGCACCCACTCGACGCGGTTGTCGAGGCGGTCCCACTGCCAGCCCCACTCGTCCTGTCTCTCCTGCATCGCTTCGATTGAATCTCCGGCGAGAAAAACGGATAATCACTCTAGCATGGCGCCTTCCTGGTCGTCCAAAGACTCCGCGAAGCTCTACAACGTCAAAGGCTGGGGACAGAACTATTTCGCGGTCGCCGAGAACGGCCACCTGGTCTACCAGCCCAAGCGCACCGCCCGCCACTCGATCGACATCAAGGCCGTCGTCGACGACGTCGTCAGCCGCGGCGTCAAGCTCCCCATCCTGATCCGCTTCCAGGACGTGCTGCACGACCGGGTCAACCTCATCAACCGCACCTTCCGCCGCGCCATCGAGGAGCACAGCTACTCGGGCCGCTACCAGGGCGTGTTCCCCATCAAGGTCAACCAGCTGCGCGAGGTCGTCGAAGAGGTCCTCAAGGCCGGCAAGCCCTACCGGATGGGCCTCGAGGCCGGCTCCAAGCCCGAGCTCATGGCCGTCCTCGCGATGAACGGCAACGAAGGCCTCACCATCGTCAACGGGTACAAGGACGAGGAGATGATGCGCCTGGCGTGCCTGGGGCTCAAGCTCGGCCGGCAGGTCTACGTCGTCATCGAGAAGCCGGGCGAGCTGGAGCTCTTGCTCAAGGCCGCCAAGGCCATGGGAGTCAAGCCGCTCATCGGCCTGCGCGCGAAGCTCGCCGCCGAGGGCTCGGGCAAGTGGAAGAGCTCGGCCGGGCACGCCGCGAAGTTCGGCCTGACGACCCCCGAGGTCGTCGCGGCCGTCCGGACGCTCAAGGCCGAGGGCGCGCTCGACAGCCTCAAGCTGCTCCATTTTCACATCGGCTCGCAGATCACGGACATCCAGGCCATCCAGGACGCCGTCAAGGAGGCCGCCCGGGTCTACGCGAAGCTGCGCAAGATGGACGTCCCCATCGAGTACCTCGACTGCGGCGGCGGCCTGGGCGTCGACTACGAGGGCACCAAGACCTCGACCGACCACTCGATGAACTACACCTTAGACGAGTACGCCCGCGGCCTCGTCTACTCCATCCAGACGGTCTGCGCCCAGGAGAAGGTCCCCGAGCCCAACATCGTCACCGAGTCCGGCCGCTCGGTGGCCGCGCACCACGCGGTCCTCGTCGTCAACATCTTCGGCTCGATCGAGCCCGGCGCCGCCCCCATCCCCGTCGACGAGTCCCCCGACGACCACCTCGTGGTGCGCGAGACGCGCGACGCGCTCAAGTCCCTGACGCCCGAGACCATCGGCGAGAGCTACCACGACGGCCTGCGCTGGCTCGAGGAGTCGAATTCGCTCTTCCGCCTGGGCTACATCGACCTCGAGCAGAAGGCCAAGGTCGAGACGCTCTTCTGGCGCCTGTGCCTGCAGATCCGCGACCTCCTGCCGCAGGGCGAGAGCGTGCCCGAGGACGTCCAGCGGATGATCCGCACGCTGCACGACCAGTACCTCGTGAATTTCTCGCTGTTCCAGTCGCTGCCGGACTCCTGGGCCATCAACCACGCCTTCCCCATCGTGCCGCTGCACCGCCTCGAGGAGGCGCCGAGCCGGGTGGCCAGCCTCGTCGACATCACCTGCGACTCGGACGGCAAGGTGGACCAGTACGTGTGCAACGGCCGCACGCTCGAGACCTTGCCCGTGCACACCTTAAACGGCGAGCCCTACTACCTGGGCGTGTTCCTGATGGGCGCCTACCAGGCGACGATGGGCGACATCCACAACCTCTTCGGCCGCGTCAACGAGGTCCACGTCTACGAGGACGACGACGAGCCGGCGGGCTACTACGTCGAGGAGATCATCCGCGGCCAGGCCGTGCGCGACGTCTTAGACGACACCCAGTACTCCGAGTACGAGCTCGTGCGGATGGTCAAGACCGCCCTCGACATCCAGGTCAAGGGGGGCAGCATCAAGCCCCGCGAGGGCGTCGAGCTCCTGGACTACTACGAGGCGGTGATGCGCCAGTACACCTACATCGACCACGGCCCGCGCTCCTCGGCGGCCGAGCGGGCCCAGCTGCTCGAGCCCGAGACCGTCCCCCCGACTTAAGCCTCAGAACAGCGCGGCCTTGACGGACAGCGCGAGCTCCCGCGCCCGCGGCGCGGCCGCGAAGAGCGCGGCGTTGGCCGCCGCCCAGACGGCGAGCGCGGCGGCGGCGCGCCGTCCCCCCAGGCGCTCCCACGCGGCCGCCGCGCCGACCCCCGCGACCAGCAGCAGGGCCGGAGCGAAGCCGAACCGGTAGCGCGAGGCGAAGCCGCCGTAGAGGCAGTAGACGCCCGTGAGCGCGGGCGGCAGCAGGGCGGCCGCCCAGAGGCCCGGGCGCCGCCGCGCGGCCCACAGCCCGGCGGCCCACAGCGGCAGCAGGAAGACGAAGGCGGCGTCGTACGCCGGGAGGAACGGATACCAGATGCTCCCCGCGTTGAGCAGGCGCGCCTTGGCGACGCCGGCGGTCCCGAGCTCCGCGCGCAGGGCGCGCTCGGCGGCGGCGTAGCCGGGTCCGCGCTCGAGCTCGCCGACGTCCGCGGGCGGCTCGTAGCGGGGCGCGCGGGAGAGGCCGAGGGCCTCGGCCGGATGGCGCAGGCCCAGGTAGCGGACCGTCGCGGAGCTCGAGGTCGCCGGCAGCGGGCGGCCGAGGACGGCGAGGTTGCGCGCGGCCCAGAGCGCGGGCGCCAGCGCCAGCGCGGCGAGCCCGACGGCCGCGTCGCGGCGGGACGCCCCGACGCCGGAGACGGGGAGGAGGGCCAGCGCCAGCGCGCCGAGCGGCAGGACCTCGGGCCGCGTCAGAAACGCCGCGCCCCACAGCAGCCCCGCCGCCGCGGCGCGCGCGGCCGGGCCGGGCCGCCGCAGCCCGGGGGCCGCGAAGGCCGCCGCCAGCAGGGCGGCGAAGAGCGCTTCGGAGAGCGGCCACCCGGCCGGCTCCGCCGAGTCGCGCGCCAGCGCGGCGGCCAGGCCCGCGGCGACGCCCCAGGGCGTGGAGGCCGCCGCCTCGACGGCGAGCGCGGTCGCGACGGCGCCGGCCGCGCCGACGACGGCTTGGGCGCGCAGGACCGGGCGCGGGCCCTCGCCGAAGAGAGTCTGGACCCCGGCGACGAAGGCGGGGTAGCCCGGCATCCGGGCGGCGCGCTCCCCGCCGGGGCCCGCGAAGCGGCCCGCGCGCAGGGAGCCGGCGTAGGCGAAATACTCGGCGGCGTCGCCTTTGAGGGGCCCGGGGTCCGCCGCCCGGACCCAGAGGAGGCGCACGGCGAGGGCCGCGAGGAAGACGGCGCCGAGGGCGGCGGCGCGCCGGCCGGGGGTCATCGCCGTTTCGCGGCGAGGGCGTGCAGGCGCTGGGCGTCGAGGACGCAGCCGGCGAGGAAGCACGCCAACGAGGCCAGCGCGCAGAGGACGGCGGCGACGAGGGCTTGGCGGAACCCCGACGCCAGCAGCAGCAGACCGGCCCCGGCGGGCAAGGCCGCGAGCACGATGGCGAACTTCATGGGGTTGAAGTACAGGATGATCTGGAGCATCAGCTGGAGCGTCCTCAGGGTGTCCCGCAGCAGTTTGACCTTGGAGGAGCCCTTGCGCGGGTCGTAGGAGACCGGCACGAACTTCACGAACAGGGCCTCCTGGATGAAGGAGAGGGTCATCGTCGTCGAGAGGGAATAGCCGTAGCAGCGCACGGGCAGGTATTCCTGCAGGGCGGTCCTGCGCACGAGCCGGACCCCGGAGTTGGTGTCCGGGATGCGCACGCCGGCGACGAAGGCCGAGATCTTGAGCTGGATGAAGCGCAGCACGGCCTTGCCGGGGCTGCCCCAGAAGAGGCTGCCCTGGCGCGCGCCGACGACCATGTCGCAGCCGGCGGCGTGCGCGAGGAGCCCCACGGCCTCGTCGGCCCGGTAGGAGCCGTCGGCGTCGAGGAACAGGAGCCACTCGTGCTTGGCGGCCTCGGCCCCCGTCAGAAGCGAGCGGCCGTAGCCCATGTTGACCGGGTGGCGCACGACCCGGGCGCCCGCCTTCTCGGCCGCGGCGGCCGTCTTGTCGGTGGAGCCGTCGTCGACGACGAGGATCTCGCAGGCGGCGACGTCGGCGGCCTTGAGCGCGGCGGCCAGGCCCGTCACGACGCCGGCGACGCCGCCTTCCTCGTTGAAGGCGGGCAGGACGACGCTGACGGTGGGGCGCTCGCTCACGGGGCGATGATACCGTTTTCCCGGTCGCGCTCGCCGAGGAAAGGGCGGAAGGAGGCCCCCCCGCGCAGCGCCGGCCCGGCGTCGATGCGCCCGGGCGTGCGCAGCAGGCCCTTGAGGCTGTCCGAGCGGAACGGGGGGGTGAGGCCGACGGCTTCGAGCGCGCGCAGGCCCGCGTACGCCAGGCCGCCGGGCACGCTCACCGTCGCGAGCGTCCGGCCGCGCCGGGCGGCGAGCCGCTTGAGCAGGTCGCGGAATTCGAGCGGCTCGGGATGCGCCAGGGCGGGCGGCTCCGAGAAAGACGCGGCCTTCCAGTCGAGGGCCCGCACCAAGGCGTCTGCGAGGTCTTCGGCGTGGACGGTGAAGAAGGGCTGGCGCCCTCCGTCGAAGACCGGCAGGACGGGCAGGGCCCCGGCGAGCTTCTCCAGAGCCCCGAAGAGCCCGGCGGGCGGGAAGCGCCAGACGAGGCCCGGGCGGACGCTTAAGCCCCCTTCCGCGGCGCAGGCGGCCTCGGCCGCGCGCTTGGCGTCGCCGTAATCCGACGCGCAGGCCGGGTCGGCGCTCACGCTTGAGACGAAGACGAGCTGGGCCACGCCGGCCCGGCGCGCGGCTTTAAAGAGGGCGGCGGAGCCATCGGCGTTGACGCGCATGACGTCGTCGCGGCCGACGGCCGAGAAGTCCCAGGCGCAATGGATGAGGGCCGTGGCGCCTGCGAGCGCGGCTTCGCCGACGGGCTCGCCGAGGCGGAACCGGGTGCGTCCGAGGGCTCTGGGTTCCAGGCCGGAACGTTCTAGGGCCCGCACGACCTCTCCGCCGACGAGCCCTCCGGCGCCGGTCACCGCGACGACGGGCTTCATCGCACGGACTCCGCGGCGATGCGGCGGGCGTTCGCCATGACCGTGAAAGTGAACGTCGTCGCGGGGATGGAGGGCAGGCAGGCGCCGTCGACGAGGTGGACCCCCGGCAGGCCTGCGAGGCGGCCCAGGGCGTCCGTCTGCGGGCCCACGGGCCGGGCCGCCATCGGGAACGTCCCGCCGACGTGGGACCCGTCGCCCGGCAGGCCGTGGCGCGCCAGCGGCGAGAGCACCACCCCGCCGAGCTCGCGCCGGGCGGCCAGGAGCGCGCGCAGCACGCGCTGGACCGCCGCCTTGCGCTTGCCCGCCGGCGGGGCCGTGAGGCGGACCTCGGCCGGGCCGCCGTCGGCCGCGGCGCGCAGGGTCATCCAAAGGGTGCCGCCCTCCTCCGAGTGGAGGTAGCCCTGCACCGCGCACAGGCGCGACAAGAGCGCCCGGCGCGCGCCCGGGACGAGACGGCCGAGCGGGCCCAGCGCGTCGTCGACGGCGGTGCGGATGTGGGCGCTGTAGGTGTAGAGCTGCAGGTGCACGCGGCGCTTCGACACCGCGGGGTCGCTCAATCCCAAGAAGACCTGGGCCAAAGTGTGCAGGCGCTCGGCCTCGGGGTCCCCGCCGCCGCCCGTCGCCAGGAAGGGCGCGAGGAAGTAGGGCTGGTAGAGCATCGGCAGCGGCTTGTCGTAGAGGCCGAGCGACTCGGCCGCGATGCGCGCGCTCGCCAGGGCCCCGGCGGCGAGATAGACCTTCGGGGCGCGGAAGGACCTTCCTTCGGCCTCGACGGCGCCGTCTTTAAGGCGCCTCACGCGCACGCCCGCCTCGTAGGCGAAGCCGGGCCGGGATTTCAGGGAGTCGAGCAGCCGCTCCGAGGACCACACCGCGCCGTAGGGACAGCCGGTCAGGCACAGGCCGACGTTCCTGCAGCGCTCGAGGTCGAGGGCCAGGCGCGCGGGCTCCGAGGTGAACCCGCGTCCGGCGAGGGCGGCGGCGCTCTCCTTGTGGCGGGACAAGAGGCGCCGGGCGCGGTCGCTGGGGCGGGCCTGCGTCGTGGCTCCGACGAGGGCGGCGACGGCGTCGTAGTGGGGCTCGAGGGCTTCGCGGCCAAACGGCCAGCCGTCGAACTCGGCCGCGGGGTTCGGCGCCAGGGCGGCCCCCCAGACCGTGCTCAGCCCGCCGCGCGCGTGGGAGACCAGCACGTTCGTCCCGTCCTGGACGACGCGCGCCTCCCGGGGGCCCGCGTAGGCGTAGTCCGAGCCGAAGACGAGCTTGGGACGCTTCGCGTCGGTGCGGGCCTCCCCGGCCAACGCGGCGGCCTCGCCGGGAGCCCACTGCTCGGGCTCCCGCGCCGCCAGGCGCGCCGCGGCGGCCGCGCGCTCGGGCTCCAAGGTCCGCCCGACGTCGAGCATCAAGACTTTGGCCCCGGCGTCGAGCAGCGCCCGCGCGGCGACCGCCCCCGCGGGGCCGGACCCGATGACGACGGCGTCGTGGGATTCCATGAAGGGCTGCCCCCGGGAGGAATTGAACCTCCGACCAACCCGTTATGAGCGGGCCGCTCTAACCACTGAGCTACGAGGGCGTCGGGGGGATTGTACCTACTTAAATAAGGAGAGGCCTCCGCCCCGGACATATCCGCGACATTGCGCTCGCGGGGGTCGCCTGCTACCGTACGGGGGATGGCGGACCCCCACCTCGTCGCCTATATAAGGGAACACGCCCCCGCCTGGGGCACCGACGCGCTCAAGCGGCATCTCCTTTCGCAGGGCGTGGACGCGGCCCAGCTCGACGCGGCCCTGGCCGAGGCGGCCCCGACGCTGACCCCGCTCGTCTCGGTCCCCCCCGCGCCCCCGCCCGGGGCCTCCCCCCCCACCGCGCCCGGACGCCGCCGCGCCTCCAAGGCGGGCCTCATCGTCGGGGCCCTGTGCGGCGGGCTGGGGCTCATGGCGCTCTCTTTGTTCATGGGCCGCACGCCGGCCCCCGACACCAAGGCCTCCGCGCCCGCGCCCGAGGAGGCCGGGCTCTTCCACGGGCGCTACGGCTTCATCGTCAAGCTCCCCCCCGGCTACGAGGCCCGGAGCTCGTTTACCGACGCCGAGAAGACCCTCGAGGTCGTCTACATCTACCGCCAGGGCACCGACCCGCAGCACTTCATCAACGAGGGGCTCTACGAGCACCTCGGCATCCTCCGCATCGAGGTCCTGCCGCGCCGCGTGCCGCAGGGGTTTGTGGGGATGGACGCCTTGAAGGACTACGTGCTCCGCCAGCTCGCCGCCGACAAGTCGGTCTTCGAGCAGCGCGCGACGATGGTCAACGGCATGCCCGCCTTCATCGTGAAGGTCGCCAAGCCCTTCCAGATCCGCCGCGGCTACGTCGTCGGCGACAAGGTCCGCTACACCGTCGCCGGCGGCTTCGAGAACCCGGTCTTCGACCAGGTGCTCGAGACCCTCGCCGAGACCGGCTCGAACCGCACCGACGAGCGGTAGTTGTCGGGCCCCCTCCTGGTTCCCGGGGTTTTGATGCGGTGTGGCCGTCGCGTTTCAAAGCGGGTCCTGTCCGCAGGGGCGCGCTCTCCGCTCCCCCGAACCCTTGAACCTGGCGGTTCCCCCGCTCCGAGCCCGCTTCGAACAACGACTTCCTAAGAGCGGGCGCGGGGGCCCCCTCCCACGGGGGCGCTGCGAGCGCGCCCCTGCGGCCACCCGCCGTTTCCTTTCGACGGCCCGGCGCCCGATGATTCCGCGCCGCGACAAGTGTGCGACTTCCAAAAATTAACGCCGGAATAAAAATAGTAATTCACATCGCGCGCGCGATGCTGTGAGAGTCCGACCCAATCAGGCTAGGCCGTCGACGTGCCGCGCGGGCAGGACCCGCCTTGAAACGCGACGGCCGGACTCCCTGGAAACCCAGGGAACCGGGTGACGCGGGGGGGCTTGAAATTTGGAGCTTCCCCCCCAATACTAGCGGACGTCCCAATCCACCGCCACCGGAGGTCTCTGAATGGTTCGCCGCAAGGTCGCCGCCCGCAAGAAGACCGTGAAGAAGGCCGTGAAAGCCGTCCGCCGGGCCGCGCGCCCCGCCGACGGACTCAATCCCGAGGACGTCTCGTTCCTCTTTGACCGCCTCCAGGCCGAGGAAGCCAGCGAGAAGGTCTGGAAGGAGATGACCGCCTCCGGGTCCGACGAGGGCGACTCCTGGCACGCGGTGGGCGACCATCTGGCCGCGCGGCAAGAGGCCCGCGAGGACCATCAGCGCCGCTGGAAGTTCTTCGGCAAGTAGCCGGGCGACGCGTCAAAGGCCGCCCTCCCGCTCGGGAGGGCGGCCTCTTTTTGGGATAATCCCCGCGTGCTCTTCGACACCCACGTCCATCTCATAGACCCGCGCTTCGACGAGGACCGCGCGGCGGTCGTCGCGCGGGCGCGCGCCGCGGGCCTGTCGGGGGTCGTCGAGATCGCCGATTCCCCCGCCGACTGGGACCGGGCGCTGGCGCTGGCGGCCGAACACCCGGGGTTCGTGCGCTGCGCGCTGGGCCTGCACCCCTACCACGCCGATGAGTGGCGCCCGGGCCTGGCCGCGGAGCTCGCCGCCCGCGCGAAGTCGCCCGGCGTCGTCGCCGCCGGCGAGGTGGGGCTCGACTACGCCAAGTGCGAGGTCCCGCGCCCGCGCCAGAAGGAAGCCTTCCTCGGGATGCTCGCGGCGGCCTCGGCCGCGGGGCTGCCCGTCGTCATCCACTGCCGGGACGCCTATGCGGATTTGATGCCCATCCTGCGGGAGCGCTTCCCCGCCCGCCCGGCCGTCGGGCGCTTCCACGGGGTCGTGCACTGCTTCTCGGGCACCGCCGAGGAGGCCGTCGAGTGCGCGGCGCTGGGCTTCGCGTTGGGGGCCGACGGGCCGGTGACCTATCCCAAAAACGACGCGCTGCGCGCGGCGCTCAAGGGGGCGGGCCTCGCCGCGCTCGTCCTCGAGACGGACAGCCCGTGGCTCCCCCCCCAGGCCAAGCGCGGCAAGCGCTGCGAGCCGGCCGACGTGGCCGACGTGGCGGCGCGCCTGGCGGAGGTGTTCGGGCTCCCCGAAAAAGAGCTCGCGCGCGTCACCTTTGGCAACGCGCGCGAGCTCTACCGCCTGTAGGGCTCAGTTGAGGGGGTTGAACCCCGCCTTCGCGACGGCAGCCGGCAGGCCGGAGTCCGAGATGTCCTGCTGGGCCCCGCGGTCGGTCATGAGCGTCAGGTTCCTCACGACGCGCGAGCGGCCGCGCAGCTTGTTGACGAGGCCGGCGATGTCCTTGGCCGCGGCGGAGTTGTTGACGACGGCCCCGTCGACGAACCACCGGATGACCTTCGAGCCGCTCTTGCCGCTGGGCAGGAGCTTGAGCGTCAAAAGCTTCTCCGTGACGAAAAGATCTCCGACCTCCTCTTGCTGCTTCATGCGGGACACCCTCGAATGGACGGCGTTCTCCTCGGCGGGGACGGAAGCCGACTCCAGATAAGAGGGGGGTGCCCGCTGCCGGCGCCGCCCCCGGCGGCCGAGGCGCCCGCCGCGGAGGCCGCGCCTTGACGGGGCACCCC
>SCTT01000106.1 GCA_004322435.1 bacterium | reverse complement strand
CAGAACGCCTTCCTGCTGGCGGCCCTCAAGGGCGCCCTCAAGGGGGCCGCGTGAGCGCTCGCCGCAAGAAGGGCTTCGTCATCGCCATCGACGGGCCGGCCGGCGTCGGTAAGTCCACCATCGGCACCAACGTCGCCAAAGAGCTGGGCTACCGCTTCATCAACACCGGCGAGATGTACCGGGCGCTCACCTGGAAGGCTCTCGAGGAGGGCGTCGACGTGACGGACGGCGCGGCGCTGACGAAGCTCGCCGAGCGCCTCGACTGGGACTTCCGCGCCAACGAGGACGGGGTCATCATCCGGACCTACATCGACGGCGCCCCGGTCACCACCCAGATCCGCGAGGAGCGCGTCGGGATGAACTCGAGCACCGTGGCCGGCGTGCCGGGCGTCCGCAAGAAGCTGCGCGCGCTCCAGCGCGGGCTCGGCGAGCAGGGCGGCATCGTGATGGAGGGCCGCGACATCACGACCGTGGTCTTTCCCGACGCGGACTTCAAGGTCTATCTGGACGCCTCGATCGACGAGCGCGCGCGGCGGCGCACCAAGCAGCTGCGCAACGCCGGCAAGCCCGCCGACCTCGAGAAGATCCGGGAGTCCATCGTCAAGCGCGACATGCAGGACCTGCAGCGCCGCATCAACCCGCTGCGCCAGGCCGAGGACGCCGTCGTCATCGATTCGACGGACCTGACGATGCTGGAAGTGTCCCAGAAGATCCTGGACCTCGTGGCCGAGAGGGAGCGTGGCCGCAAGTGACGCCGACCTTCTCCGGGGCGCCGCCCTTCTTCCGGGCGGCCTGCGCCGTCGTCCGGGGCTTCGCGGGCCTGACGAAAGGCCTGAGCCTCGAAGGCCTGGAGCACCTCCCGCCGTCGGGGCCGGTCATCGTCGCGGGCAACCACGTCTCGCTCATAGAGGGGCCGCTGGTGGGCTACGCGGTGGGGCGGGTGCGCCAGCCCTCGTTCATGATCAAAGAGGAGCTGTTCCGCTTCCCGCCGCTCGGGTGGACCCTGCGGGAGCTGGGCGGGATCCCGCTCGACCGGGGGGGGCGGGGGGACGTGAAGGCGCTGCGGCGCGCGCTGAACGTCCTCGCGGGCGGCGGCTGCATGGTGGTCTTCCCGGAGGGGACGCGCTCGAAGGACGGCCAGCCCTTGAAGCCCAAGGCCGGCGTGGGCCTGCTCGCCCGCCAGTCCGGCGCGCCGGTCGTGCCGGTTCGCGCGCGCAACACGCTCTCGGCGCTCTCCGGCGAGCGCCCGTACCGTCTGACCTTCGGGGCGCCTGTGCCCGCGCCGCCGAAGGACCCGGAGGACTCTCGGTCGGCCGACCGGGCCTTCGCCGAGGCCGTGATGGCCGCGATTTTCGCCTTATGACGGGCCCCGCGACGCTCTTTAGGGCGGCGTGCACGGGCCAGGAGACAGAACGATGACCGACGAGACCACGGAACGCGAAGAGACGGAGTCGATGGAAGGCGAGAGCATGGAGGCGCTCCTCAAGGAGCACACGGACTTCCATGAGAAGCTCGCCAAGCGCGAGGTCGTCTGGGTGAAGGTCATCCAGGTCGGCGCCGAGAACGTCCTGGTCGACATCGGCGAGAAGAACGAGGCCGTCATCCCCGTCTCCGAGTTTCCCTCCGACGAGAAGCCGGTCGCCGGGCGCCGCGTCCCCGCGGTCCTCGTGAAGAAGGGCCGCGGCGACCAGCCGACCCAGCTCTCCGCCGAGAAGGCCCGCTGGCAGCTGGGCTGGGACGGCGTCGTGAAGGCCCACGCCGAGAAGGCGCGCGTGAAGGGCAAGGTCAAGGGCGCGGTCAAGGGCGGGTTCCTCGTCGACGTCGGCGGGGTGACCGGCTTCATGCCGGCGTCCTTGGCGGACCTGCGGCCGGTGCGCAAGCCCGAGCTGCTCGTCAACACCGGCGTGCGCTGCTACATCGTCGAGCTCGACAAGGGCAAAGGCCAGATGATCCTCTCCCGCAAGGCCGTCCTCGAGGAGGACGCCGGCAAGCGCCGCGAGAAGGTCCTGGGCGAGATGGAGTCCGGCGGCGTGCGCATCGGGCGCGTCGTGCGCGTCACCGACGCCGGCATCCTGCTCGACGTGGGCGGCGCCGAGGGCTTCGTCGCGACCGAGGACGTGGCCTGGAAGGACGCCGCCGAGGCGCAGAAGAAGTTCGAGCGCGGCGCCAAGCTCCGCGCGAAGGTGCTGGGCGTCGTCGAAGGCAAGGTCAAGCTTGGCCTCAAGCAGCTGACCCCCCACCCGGCCGACGCGGTCCGCAAGCGCTATCCCATCAAGGCGGTCGTCAAGGGCTCGGTGACCGAGGTGCTCAAGGACGGCGTCCGCATCAAGCTCTCGAAGGGGGACTCCGCGTTCTGCTCGGTGCGCGAGCTGCCCACCGAGGGCGGCGACCCGACGCAGGGCCGCGCGGACCGGTTCGAGAAGATGATGTCCGGCGGCAAGGGCGGGGGCGCGTCGCGCGACAAGCGCGACGAGCTGCCTCCCCTCTGGCCCAAGGTCGGCGACGAGGTCGGCGGCATCGTGCTCGGCATCCACAACCCGACCTACGAAGTGCTGGTCTCGATCCGGCGCTACGACGCCATCCAGGACCGCAAGCAGGTGGCCAAGTACATGCGCGGGGCTCCGCCGCTGACGCTGGGCCAGCTCCTGAACCCCGAAGGGGAGTGACCCCCTGAAGACGTGGGCGGCCGTGTTCGCGGCGGCGGCGCTCTTGGCGCCGCCGCCGGCGTTTTCCCAGAACTTCGGCCAGAACCAGGTGCGCCTGAAGACGTTCGACTGGAAGTCCGCCGAGACGGAGCACTTCCTAGTCCACTCGTACCCCGCCTCGGAGGCGACCGCGTCGGCGGCCGCCGACATCCTCGAACGCTCGTACGCGCGCGTCTCGACGGCGATGGGGGTGTCCTGGGAGCCCAAGGACCGCAAGCCCTTCTTCCTGTACGCCACCGTCCACGACATGCAGCAGTCGAACATCGTCCAGGTGGGCGACGGCACCGGCGGCGTCACCGAGGCGTTCAAGGACCGCTTCATGGCGTACCACGACGGCTCGAAGCAGTGGCTCGACACGGTGCTGACCCACGAGCTGACGCACGTGTTCCAGTACCAGGTCCTGGTCTCCGGGTGGTGGCGTTCGGGCCGCATCCTCAAAACGATCGTCTATCCGCTGTGGATGATGGAGGGCATGGCCGAGTTCTTCTCCTGGGGCTTCGACGACACCCCCGGCGAGACCTTGGTGCGCGACGCGGCGACGTCCAACGGGCTCATCCCGCTGTGGAAGCTCGAGCACTTCTCCCATCTCAAGCCCCACCAGGTGCGCCTCGCCTACGAGTCGGGCGAGAAGGCGCTCGAGTTCCTCGAGCGCGAGTACGGGGAAGGCAGCGTCGCGAAGATGCTCAAGCTCTTCGAGTCCCGCTTCGAGACGAGCGCGGTGCTCTCGGACCTGACCGGCCTCGACGTCTTCGCCTTCGACAAGAAGTGGCGCGAATACGAGGAGGAGCGCGGGCGGCGCACCGCGCGCCTCGAGGGCCTGCGCGGCCCGGAGTCCTACGGCCCGGCGCTCACGGCGTCTGAGGGCGGCCTGCCCGAGCAGAACTCGAGCCCGGTCTTCACTCCCGACGGGACGACGATGGCCTGGCTGTCCACGCGCGACGGCTATCCGCCGCAGGTGATGAAGAAGGACCTGCGCACGGGCAAGGTCCGCGCGCTCCTGGCCCACGACCGCGCGGTCGAGTCCGTGCACCTCGGGCACTTCGCCAACCTCTCGCGCGTGCTCGCGCTCTCGGCGGACGGCCGCACGCTGGCCGCCGGGGGCACGAAGAACCACCGCGACTCCCTCTGGCTCATCGACCTGGCCTCGGGCCGCAAGCGGCGCCTCGACGTGCCCGGCTTCGACGCCCTGGGCCAGCCGGCGTTCTCTCCCGACGGCGCGACGCTGGCCTTCTCGGGGCTCAAGGACGGCGTCACGGACCTGTGGCTCGCCGACGTCCGGACCGGCGCCGCGCGCCGGCTCACCGACGACCCGCAGGACGACCAGACGCCGGCGTTCTCCCCCGACGGCCGGTGGGCGGTCTACACGTCGGAGTTCGAGGCGCCGGGGAGCGCCATGCTCTACCGCCGCCGCCTGCGCCGCGTCGACGTCTCCACCGGCGCCGGGGAGGACCTGCCGACCCCGCCCGGCCTGGCCCGCGACCCGGTGGTCTCCCCGGACGGGACGAAAGTCCTCTACTCGCTCGAGGGCGGCGGATTCCACGACGTCTACGAGCTGGACCTCGCGTCCGGCCGGAGCGTGCGCCTGACCCGCTCCATCGGTGCGGCCTACGACCCGGTCTACGCGCCCGACGGCGAGATCGCCTTCGCCGCGCTGCGCCGCGGCTCGGTGCACGTCTACAAGGCGCCGCGCGCGCGCTTCGGCGCCGACGCCCCGCCGGGCGACCGGCCCGGGCCGGGCGTCGCCCGCGCGCCCGCCGCCGCGCGCTCGGCTTACGCCGCGGCCCGCTCGCCGTTCTCCACCGACCTCTTCCTCCCGGCGTTCTTCTACTCCTCGAACGGCGGCCTCTTTTGGACCTCCTATTACCAGGGCTCCGACCTCCTGGGCGACCACTCGGTGGGCGGGCTCGTCAGCTACGCCTCGGGCCAGGGCTACCTCGACTACCAGACCCAGTACGAGTTCAAACGCTGGCGCACCGCGCTCGGGGCCGCGGCGGTCGGGCGGCTGCGCCGCGACAGCCTCGACACCTCCTCCGGCTACACGCAGGACGAGTCCGCCCACGCGCAGTACCTGTCGGCGTCGTACCCGTTCGACCGCTACGACCGGCTGGACGCCGTCGCGGGCTCCGTCACCGAATCCTACGACGCCTCATTCGCGCTGCCGCGCCCCCACCGCGAGTCGCGCATCGCCTCGGCCCAGCTGGTGCGCGACACCGTCCGCGGCCGCTACCTGGTCGCGACCGCCGGCGGCCGCATGCGCGCGGGATATTCGGTCGCGCCGCGCGTGCTCGGGGGCAACAGCGTCCGCGAGGGCGTGTTCGCCGAGCTGCAGCGCTACGTGCCGACCGGGGGCCTGAGCGCGTTGGCCTTCCGGGCCGACGCCGCGGGGTTCTGGGGCCCCGACCCGCCCCAGTACGTGCTGGGCGGCATCGGCGGGGTGCGCGGCTACGCGCGCTCCGCGACGGAGGACGCGGGCCGGGCCGGGGTCACGGCCACGGCCGAATGGCGCATCCCCGTCGTCAAGAACCTCGATTACTACATGTGGTACATCTTCCCGGACTTCTACTTTAAGGCCGTCTCCTTGGCCCTCTTCACCGACGCGGGCCGGACCTGGTCCGACCGGGGCGAGCTGCGGCGCTCGGACTGGGGCGCGGTGCGCCATTCCTACGGGGGCGGCCTGCGCATCCACACCTACATCCTCCAGCTCTTCCCGCTGGTGCTCCACTTCGACTACGCCCAGCGCAGCACCACGGACGGCGGCGTGTTCTACTTCTACCTGGGGCCTCTGTTCTAGAATGCGGGGGATGAGAGGCTTGAGCGTCGGCGGGGTCTCCGCGGAGCGTCTGGCGCGCCGCTTCGGGACGCCGCTCTACGCCTACGACGGCGACCTCCTGCGCGCGCGCCTGAGCGCGTTCCGCCGGGCCTTCGCCGGCCGCGACCTCCTCGTCTGCTACGCCCTCAAGGCCAACCCGCTGGGCGCGGTCGCGCGCCTCTTGGCTCGGGAGGGGGCCGGCTGCGACGTCGTCAGCGGCGGCGAGCTGGGGCGGGCGCTGGCGGCCGGATTCGCGCCGTCCCGCGTGGTGTTCTCGGGGGTGGGCAAGACCGAGGAAGAGATCGTCGCCGGCCTGCGCCGGGGCCTCTACGCCTTCAACGTCGAGTCCGCCGACGAGCTGCGCACGCTCGAGCGGGCGGCCCGCCGGCTCAAGAGGCCCGGCCGCTTCGCCGTGCGCGTCACGCCGGGGGTCAAGGCGGGGGGGCACGCCCATATCGAGACCGGCTCGGCCGACACCAAGTTCGGGGTGGAGCCCCGCGAAGCGCTGGAATTGTGCCGGAAATCGCGCCGGAGCCGTTTTCTGCGCCTGGTAGGCCTCCAGTGCCATGTGGGGTCCCAAATCCTCGCCACGGGGCCTTATCGGGCGGCCCTGAAGGCCTTGCTGGGCCTGGCCGGGACCTTGGCGGCGGAAGGGACGCGCCTCGAGTCCTTGGACCTCGGGGGGGGGATGGGCATCGGCTACGACGGCGGCCCGGGCCTCGACCCGGCGGCCTTGGCCGCCGCGCTGGCCCCCGGCCTGCGGGGGCGCCCGGAGCGCCTCCTCCTCGAGCCGGGGCGCTGGCTGGCGGGCCCGGCGGGGACGCTCCTCACGCGCGTCGTCCGGCTCAAGGACACCTCGCGCCGGCGCTTCGTGGTGGTGGACGCCGGGATGAACGACCTGCTGCGCCCGGCCCTCTACTCCGCGCGCCACCGCGTCGTCCCCGTCGCTCCGCGGCCCGGCCGGGCGGCGCCGGCCGACGTGGTGGGGCCGGTCTGCGAGACCGCGGACTTCCTGGCCCGCGGGGCGCGCCTGCCCCGGCTCGGAGCCGGCGACCTGCTCGCGGTGCGCGACGCGGGCGCCTACGGCTCCTCGATGGGCTCGCAGTACAACTCGCGGCCGCGTCCCGCCGAAGTCCTCGTCTCGCGCGGCCGCGCCGCGCTGGCCCGGCGCCGCGAAACGCCCGCCGACCTGGTGCGCCATGAGCTCTGAGCCCGTCGCCTCCGACGGGTACACCGAGGAGTATTTCCGCTCCGCCTGCGGGGGGGCGGAGTTCTACGCGCTCTACGGGCCCCGGGTCCCCAAGCCCCAGCTCGCCTACGCGCTGCGCCTGGGCGAGCTCCGCCCCGGCCTGAGCGTCCTCGACGTCGGGTGCGGCCGGGGCGAGCTCCTGCACCTGGCCGGGGCCGCCGGCGCCACCGCGGTCGGCACGGATTACGCGGAGGCCGCTCTGCGGCTGGCCCGCGACAACGGCGGCGGCCGCGTCGCGCGCTGCGACGCGAAGGCCCTGCCCTTCGCGGACGCGTCCTTCGACCGCGTGTTCCTGCTCGGGGTGGTGGACCACCTCCACCGCTGGGAGCTCGAGGCCTGCTTCGCCGAGCTCGCGCGGGTGCTGCGGCCGGGCGGCTTCGTCGTCCTCCACAACTGCGCGAACCGCCTCCACTACAAGGCGCTGACGTATGCCGCGCGGCGCCGCGCGGCGGCCCTCCTCGCGGGGCTGGGGCTGCCGGTGCGCGCGCCTTCGCCCCCGCGTTCCGAGGAGGACGAGGCGATGCACGTCAACGAGCACTCCGCCGGCGACCTCCGGCGCCTCTTCGACGCGGTCGGCTGGGACGGCGCGGTGGAGCCGATGCCGAACTACAAGGCCCTCGTCGCGGAGCTCTACGGCCCCGACCGGCCCGCCGACCTGCCGCTCAAGGCCTACCCGGCCTGGCGCGCCGCGCTGGCGAAGGCGTTGGCGCGCTCGCCGGCCGCGGGCCTGACCGCGCGCGAGTTCTTCGCCGTCGCGCGGCCCCGGGGGAGAGCGTGAAGTCGCTCGAGATCCTCCTCGTCGCGCTGGGGCTCGCGTTCATGTTCGGCGCGGTGCGGGAGGTTTGGCTGCTGCGCCGCGACACGGAAGGCTCCGCCTACCGCACCCTCTGGCGGATGGTCCTCTTCTCGATCGTGCTCTTCACGGGCGCCTACCTCGTCGCCGCCTACAAGGCCTACGGCGGGGCCGTCGGCAGCCTGGTGGAGTTCGGGCTCTTCGTGTTCCTCTTCCTCCGCGCCGCGTTCGTGTTCATGGTCATGATCCTCTTCCGGAGGACGCTGCGGGAGGCCGTCGAGCGCTCGAGCACGACGGTCGCCGCCAAGGACCGCGAGGTCAGCATCTTCCTCGACTCCGTCATCGAGCACATCCCGAACATGGTGTTCGTCAAGGACGCCGCCGACCTGCGCTTCGTGCGCTTCAACCGGGCCGGCGAGGA
This sequence comes from bacterium, assembly GCA_004322435.1. GTDB lineage: Bacteria > Elusimicrobiota > Elusimicrobia > UBA1565 > UBA1565 > SCTT01. Next base: position 5,030 of record SCTT01000106.1, on the reverse strand, counting down.
CCTGCTGGGACTCCCGCGCTCCGAGCTCATCGGCAAGTCCGACCGGGACTTCTTCCCGTCCGAGCAGGCCGAGTTCTTCGTGGGCAAGGACCGCGAGGTGCTCGCCGCCGACCGCGTGCTCGACATCCCCGAGGAGCCCATCGCGACGAAGGACAAGGGCGAGCGCATCCTCCACACGCGCAAGATCCCCATCAAGGACGCGGCGGGTCGGCCGCAGTACCTGCTGGGCATCTCGGAGGACATCACGGAGGCGCGCGCCGCCGAGGCCCAGCGCCGGCACGCCGAGGCCGCGCTGCGGGCCGAGACCGAGAAGGCCCGCGACGCGGCGCTGGCCCTGGCCCAGGCCAAGTCCGAGTTTCTCGCCAACATGAGCCACGAGATCCGCACCCCGATGAACGGCGTCATCGGGACGACGAGCCTGCTCCTCGAGACGACCCTCGACCCCGTCCAGCGCGAGTACGCGGAGACCATCCGGCGCTCGGGGGACGCCCTGCTCGGGGTCATCAACAGCGTGCTGGACTTCTCGAAGGTGGAAGCCGGCCGCGTGGTGCTCGAGACGCTGGACTTCGACCTCCGCTCGCTGTGCGCCGACGTCGTCCAGCTCTTCGCCGCCCAGGCCGCGGCGAAGGGCCTCAAGACCTCCGTCACCTTCGGGCCGGACCTGCCGCTGTGGCTCAAGGGCGACGCCGGGCGGCTGCGCCAGGTCCTGACCAACCTCGTCGGGAACGCCGTGAAGTTCACGGACGCCGGCGCGGTGACGGTCCACGCCGACGCGCGCGGGGCGGACGGCGGGCGTTGGGACGTCTCGCTGGCCGTCCAGGACACCGGGCCGGGGATGACGCCCGCGGTCAAGGAGCGCCTCTTCCAGCCCTTCATGCAGGGGGACGCGTCGACGACGCGGCGGTTCGGCGGCACGGGGCTGGGATTGTCGATCTCGCGGGGGCTGATGGACCTCTTCGGCGGCGCCATCGAGGTGACGAGCGCCCCGGGGGCCGGCTCGACCTTCACGGCGCGCCTGACGCTCCCGGAAGGCGCCCCGGCCCCCGCGCACGTCCCTCGGTCGCGCCCGGCCGGCGGAGGCCGCGTCCTCGTCGCCGAGGACAACGTGGTCAACCAGCGCGTCCTCACGGACATGCTCGGCCGCCTCGGCTACGCCTGCGACGTCGTCGTCGACGGGAAGGCCGCCGTCGAGGCGGTGCGCAGCGGCCGCTACGACCTGGTGCTCATGGACTGCCAGATGCCCGTGATGGACGGCTACCAGGCGACGGGGGCCATCCGCGCGCTGGGGGGGCCCGCTGCGGAGCTCCCCATCGTCGCGGTCACCGCGCACGCCCTGCCGGGGGACCGTGAGGAGGCCCTCGCGGCGGGCATGGACGACTACCTGAGCAAGCCGGTGCGCCTGCAGGACCTCGCCGTCGCCCTCGAGCGCTGGCTGGGGAGCGCCCCGAAGACCTCGGAGGAGCCGGTGCTCGACGCGGCGGCGGTGGCCTCGCTGCGGCTTCTAGGGGACGGCACGGTGCCTAAGGAGATCGTGGCCACCTATCTCGAGGACGCCCCCAAGCGCTTGGCCGAGCTGCGCCGCGCCGTGGAGGCGGAGGACAAGGCGTCGGCCGTCCGCGCGGCCCACACGCTGATGGGCTCGAGCCGGACGATGGGGGGGAAGGCCCTCGGCGCGCGGCTTGAGGCGGTGGAGCGCGGCCTGAGGCGGGGGGACTTCGCCCAGGCGCGGGCCGCCCTGCCGGACATCGAGGCCGACTGCGCCCGGGTCCGCGCCGCTCTCGAGAAATTGTAATCTCCCCGGCAAGGACATGAGCAAGAAGAAGAAGCGCAAAGAGGAGCGGGCGGGGGGGAAGACCCCCGGAGGAGAAGTCCCCGGGACTTCCGCCTCCGTCGAGACCGACCCGATCTCCGCGGTGGGGAAGAAGACCATCGTCGCCGGGGTGGTCCTCGCCGCCGCGGGCTTCATGGTCCTCACCAAGGCCGACGCCATGGGCCGCAACTGGGCCGGCACCCTCTCTCCTTTCCTCATCCTGGGCGGCTACGCCGTCATGGGGTGGGGGATCTTCCGCGACGACCCCGAGCCCTCGGCTCCCGCAGCCCCTCCGTCCCCTCCCTCCGAGCCTGAAAAGACCGCCTAGCCGTCTTCCGGGGGGGAAAGCGTCCTCCTCTGCCGGTTCCCCGTCCCCCTCCCTCGATTCCGAAAAAACCACCTAAGCAGGAACAAACGTTTCGAATCTGGTGAGTTGGTTTTTTCCGTTCGTCCCTCCCGCCTCCCGCGGTCTACGGGAACCACCCCGAAAAAACCATCGGACCTTTGATGGTCTTTTTCAGACCCCCCCGATTTCCCCCGAGTTGGGTGGTTTTCTGGTTCCCACCCTTGATGGTCTTTTCCGCAGCCTCCCTTTTCCGGCCTCGCCCCCTGGGTTTTTGGCCGGATCTTACCCCTCCTCTTTGATGGTCTTTTCGGGACCTCCTCCGCGGAGCGTTTTCAGGGTATCCGGATACCCTGAAAACTGCCTTGGCGGGGGGGTGCCTTTCATGGTCTTTTCGGGGGGTACCCCACCCCCTGCCGGCCGGCCGTTTTGGGGGTATCCAGGTACCCTGAAACTTGCCTCCGCGGGGGGTGCCCTTTCATGGTTTTTTTGGGGTCTTCCGGGCCTCCGGCTGCCTCCCCGGAGTTGCCAACTTTTTGGCTGATTTTCGGGCTGGTCCGGGCCGATCCGGCCGGGGCTCCTAGGGGGTCTCGACTGCTAATTTAGAAATCTTCAGAAACCGTCGCAATGCGAGCGGTATTTGAGAGGAGAAGCAACGCTTTTCCGTCGTAATCTGACGTGGATTCTAGGCCGGTCCTGGGATGGTCTATTCTCCTATAATGTATCATAATATATATTATCGTTAGTAGTGGATTAGCCCCCTTCCGCCGTTGCCTGGGCCGTTGGAAGTCCTGGGGTCAGGCCCCTGGAGTTCTAATGCAGCTTGGGGTTCCCGGCGTAGGGCTTTCGGGGCCTGGGTTTGTGGGCTTCGGGCTGGTTAGAAGCCTAGGGGTCTGACCCCCGGGGTTCTGGCGGGGTTTTAGCCGGCCGGCTGGATGTGCGCCGCCAGCCTATGGGCCAGCCGCCAGCCCTTGGCCAGGCCCGGCCCGGAGAGCTCGTAGCGGCGCGCCCGGCGGGTCCCGGAGGCCAGGATTTCGCCCTGGGAAACGGCATCCTGGATGACCCGGTCCACGCGTCCTATGGGGTAGCCGGAGGCCCTTAGCCAGCGCGCCAGCTGGGCCGAGGTGGGCTTGGCTTGGCGCAGGATGCCCCGGGCGGCGGCCAGCAGGATCAGGCAGGCTTCCCGCTCGGCGCCCTCTCCGGGGAGCTTCGTGCGCAACTGGAGGACCGGCCCTTTGGTCTCGATGAGGGTCTCCCAGACCGGCTCGGGGGCGCTCTCCGGGCTCGCTGCGCTGCCGGCGCCGGTCTTCCCGCCGCGGCCTCCCAGGAATTCCCGCCGCTCCGCCGCGACGAAATCCGCGGTGCCCTCGGCTTCGAACTCCGCGCCATCGGGCAGGCGCAGGCGGAGGCGGTGGGGCTTCTCGGCGTCCATGTCCCGATTATGGCAGGAAAAAATTTATGCGTCAATATGCCTGTGGATATCCCTGTGTATTGCCATATGCGAAAGCTTATGCCAGAAATAATGACAGACATAGCCAAAATAGAGTCTTAACTTAAGACACTTAAAGACAATAGAGTCTAGCTAGAGACATAGCCCCTGTGGGCAGCCTTGGGGATATCTTGCCCCCCCCTCCCCGGGAGTCCCTACTAGGAATGGACACCGGCCTAAATGGGGTTCTCCCCCCCATCACCGAAGGAATTGGCGGGCCCGTCCGGACGGTTGGCAGGCAGAATTGACGGAGGGAAGGGGCTGGGGGAAGGGGTTACGGGGCCCGGAAACGGGCCTTAGAAGCGGCCGGAGGCTTCGAACAGGAACCGGCGGGCGGAGGGCTTGGAGACGTTGATGGCGGCCCCCGTGGAGTAGAAGGCGGCGGAGAGCTTCAGCGAGAAGCGGTCCCGGATGTCGTGGCGCAGGCGGACGTCGAGCTCCTTGCCCAGGGCCCGGCTGGCCTGCGACCGGTCGGCCTGGTAGAGGTACTGGTCGATGTCCAAGACCAGGCCGTGCCAGGCCGGGGGCGTGGCCCCGAAGCCCAGCGAGATGATGCCGCTGACGCCCGTGGGCAGGCCGCTGGCGTTGCCCCGGGAGGCCCCCCCGAAGGCGTCATAAGGGGTGGCGGCGAAGAACTCCCCGAACCCCTCGCGCTCGAGGCCGTCGAAGCGCCGGCCGTTCGAGGGGAAGAAAGCCTCGTCGGTGGTGGTGGTCGCCGGGTCGTCGCCCGAGCCTCGGGCGAAGCTCATGCGCGCCAGGCCCTCGATCTTCTTGCCGCTCTCCTTCGAGCGGTAGAAGGTCTGGCGCCACTTGGCCTTGAGGACCTGCGCGTTGCCGTTATAGGTGATGTGGTTGCTCGCGGCGGCGGCCCCGGTGGGGTTGGCGGCGCCCTTCTGCCAGGCCCCCTCCCCGTCGAACACGAGCGGGCCGTAGCGGAGCTGGTAGCGCAGGCTCGTGATGACGCGGGTGGCCTTGCCTACGAGGCAGCCGGTGCCGACGCCGCCCGGGACGGCGGGGCAGCCGCTCGGGGCCGCGTTCTGGGTGCGGCGGTCGCGCTCGAAGAGCTGGTTGAACTGCCAGGTGCCTTCGGAGGGGAGCTCCAGGGTCCAGCCGGCCAGGTCCAAAGAGCCCGCGCCGACCCCCCCTCCCTGCATCGGGTGCTGGGCCTGGAAGATGAAGCCCTCGGCTTTCATGCCCCAGAAGGGCAGGTTGCCGCGCGCGCTGACGCCGGCGAGGCCGGCGCCGTTGTCGTCCAGGAGGAGCCCCGAGCCCATCGTGTAGCTCTGGCGGCCGAAGGTCACGTCCCAGGGCACTCCGCCCAGCCGGTGGGCGACCAGCGCGGCGTTCTCGAAGAAGGGCGTGTAGGCGGTCGAGGGGTAGTTCGCCGC
>SCTT01000105.1 GCA_004322435.1 bacterium | reverse complement strand
CGAGGGCCTCGCGGATGCGGGGCTGCTCGAACGGGTCGTGCGCGTCGCAGTGGGCGAGGAAGGCGGCGATGGCGGCGCGCTCGTGGGGCAGGAAGGCCGCGAACTTGCGCCGGGCGACGGCCTCCCAGTCGAAGTCCTCGTCGCCGCCCTTGTCGTCGGCGGAGAACCCGTGCGTGAGGGCGAAGACCGGGTCGGCGTTCCACTGCGCCCCGGCCAGATGGTGGATGAGGTAGGCGGGGATGAAGTAGCGGAAGGCCGCGGGGGAGAAGAAGGAGAGCGCGGCGCTGTGGCGGCCCAAAAACGCCGCCGAGAGGCCGCGCCAGTCGCGGCCGCGGAACTCGACGGCGTACTCGAAGGGCTCCGTGCCCTGGACGGAGCCCGTCATGTCGCCGGGCGCCGGGGCGGGGGTCGCGGCGAAGGCGTGGCGGATGAGCTCGGCGAGCTGGGCCGCGCCGGGGCCGGCGGGGACCGGCGGCGGGGCCTCGCGGAGGGCGGCGTAGAAGGCGCGCGCCTTGCCGAGCCCCGCGGTGTCGAAGCGGTTGAAGCGCCACTCGAGGGCCTGCGCGGCGAGCCAGCGGAACTGCTCCGCCGCCCCGGCCAGCTCCCGCTCGCCCATCCCGTGCGGGAGGTTCGCGGGGCTCTCCCAGGCCACGGCGCCGGGGGCGTCGAAGGCCAGCTCCAGGAAGGCCGCGGTCGCGCGGGCCTGGGCCTCCGAGAGCCCGGCGTCGGCGGGATGCGCGTCGCCCTCTCCGGAATAGAGCGCGACCCAGTCGGGCCCCAGGCGGGACAGCTCCCGGTGCAGCCGGTCTCGGCGCGCGCCGGGGCCGAGCTCGGCGAGCAGGGCCTCCGCGCTCTCGTCGCCGGCGGGGAAAGCCGCGGCCAAGGCGGAGCGCACCGCCGCCGCGCGCCCTTCGGGGAAGACGGGGCGCGCGCGCTGGAGCGCGAGGAGGCCCGAGGCGATGGCCTGGTACTGGGGGTCTTCTCCGAACATGTCCGCCTCCTTTTATAGGATATCCGCGTGACCCTTCTCACCCTCGTCCTCTCCCTGACGCTCCCGGCCCTCTCGGCCGAGGTCCCCTCCGTGGACCTGTCCTCCCTCGACCGCTCGGCCAAGCCCTGCGCCGATTTCTTCCAATTCTCCTGCGGGGGCTGGATGAAGGCCAATCCCATCCCGGCGGACCAGTCGCGCTGGGGCCGCTTCAGCGTGTTGGCCGAGGACAACCGGAAGGTCCTCAAGGGCATCCTCGAGGAGGCCGCCGCCGCCCCGAAAGACGACGTCGACCGGCGCATCGGCGGGCTCTACGCGGGCTGCATGGACGAGGCGGCCGCCGAGAAGCTCGCCGCGGCCCCGGTCCAACCCCTCTTCGACGCCGTCGTCGCCTGGGACGGGGGGCGGACCCTCGCGCCGTTGTTGGCCCGCCTGCACCGGGCCGGCGCTTCGGCGGGCTTCGGCTATGGCTCCGACATCGACGCGAAGGCCTCGACGAGCGTCATCGCGGGCGTGGACCAGTCGGGCCTGAGCCTGCCCGACCGCGACTACTATCTCAAAGACGACGCAAAGTCCGTCGAGACGCGGGAGGCCTTCCGCGCGCACGCGGCCAAGGTCTTCGGCCTGCTCGGCTCCCCGGCGGCCTCCGGCGAGGCCGACGCGGTGCTGCGCGTCGAGACGGCGCTGGCCAAGGCGTCGATGGACCGCACGCTGCGGCGGGACCCCGACAACGTCTACCACAAGATGGGACGGGAGGGCCTCAAGGCCCTGGCCCCGGCCTTCGACTGGGACGCCTACCTCGCCGCCGCGGGCGGCCCGGCCTGGGCCGAGGTCAATGTCGCCTCGCCCGGCTTCCTCGAGGGCTTCTCGGCGCTGCTCGCCTCGGCTCCGACGGCCGACCTGCGCTCGTACCTGCGCTGGCACGCCGCCGGCGCCTTCGTGCCGCGCCTGTCGAAGGCCTTCGTCGACGCGGACTTCGAGTTCTACGGCAAGCGCCTGACCGGCGCCAAGGAGCTCAAGCCCCGGTGGAAGCGCTGCGTGGAGCTGACCGACCGCCTGCTCGGCGAGGATTTGGGGCGGCGCTACGTGGCCAAGGCCTATCCGCCCGAGGTCAAGGCGCGCATGGACGCGCTGGTCGCCGGCGTCGAGGCCGCTCTGGGGAAGGGCATCGGGGACTTGGGCTGGATGGGCCCCGCGACCAAGAAGCTCGCCCAGGAGAAGCTCGCGGCCATCGAGAACAAGGTCGGCTACCCGAAGCTCTGGCGCGACTATTCCTCGGTCAAGGTGGACCGCGCGGACCTGCACGCCTCGGTGGCCTCGGCGCTGGGCTTCGAGCTCGACCGCCAGCTCGCGAAGATCGGCCAGCCGGTGGACCGCGGCGAGTGGTACATGACGCCCCCCACGGTCAACGCCTACTACGACCCGAACATGAACACCATCAACTTCCCCGCGGGCATCCTGCAGCCGCCTTTCTTCGACGGGCGCCGGGACGCGGCGGCCAACTACGGCGGCATCGGCGGCGTCATCGGCCACGAGCTGACCCATGGCTTCGACGACCAGGGGCGGCGCTTCGACGCGAAGGGCAACCTGACCGACTGGTGGACCCAGGAGGACGCCGCGGCGTTCGAGACGCGCGCCTCGTGCATCGCCGACCAGTATGCGGCCTACGAGTCCATCCCGGGCGTCACCTTGAACGGCCGCCTGACCTTGGGCGAGAACACCGCCGACTCGGGCGGCCTGCGCACCGCGCTGGCGGCCTACCGGGCACTCCCCGCCGCCGAGCGCCCCAAGCTCGACGGCTTCACCGGCGAGCAGCGGGTGTTCCTGGGCTTCGCGCAGATCTGGTGCATGAACCGCACCGACCAGGCGGCGCGCCTGCTGGCGCTGACCGACCCACACTCGCCGCCGCGCGCCCGCGTCAACGGCCCGATGGTCAACATGCCGGAGTTCGCCGAGGCCTTCGCCTGCAAGGCCGGCGACGCGATGGTCGCCCCTAAGCCCTGCCGGGTCTGGTAGGGATGGCCGACGCCGGCCCGCCGCTCGAGCGCCTGACGCGGCGGCTCTCGGAGTGCCCCTCCGAGTTCCTGGCCGAGCCCCTCGAGCAGGGGGTCGGGGAGGTGGACGTCGCGGCCGTCGTCGGGGACCTCCTGGCCGCCTTGGGCGGCGAGCCCTTGGACGCGGCGCGCGCGCAGCGCCTGTTGGGGACGGGCGGCGCGGCTCGGCGCAACCGCCTCGGCCTCGTGCTCGTCTCGGCCTGGCTGCTGCACGACGAGTGCTTCCGGGGCCGGGGCCTCGGGGCGGCGGCCGAGGAGTTCCTCGCCGCGGGCCTCGCCGCGCCCGCGAGGGCGGTGCGCTTCTCGGAGTTCGTCTCAGACGCCGACCGGCGCGAGGAGCTCGCGCGCCTGGCGCTGCGCGCTCTGGGCTTGGCGCCGGAAGGCGAGACGCCCGCCCAGGCCGTCGACCGCCTGGCCGCCCTCGACAGCGTCGAGACGGCTCGCACCGCGGCGCAGTCGAAGGCCCACGCCCAGCGCTTGCGCTCGGTGATGGACGCGATGCGCAAGAAGGCCGCCGAAGAGGCCGCGGCCCGGGTCTGCCGCGAATGAGCGTCCCGCCGGCCCTCTTGGAGCGCGTGCCCACCGCCGACGCGGCGGCGGCGGCGCGCTGGAAGCGCCTGGTGGAGCATCCCGACGCGCCCAAGTTCAACTACGCGGCCGGCGACCGCCTCACGGAAGACGACCTGCGGGGCCTGGACGCCCTGCGCCGGGACCTGCGCTCCGAGCGCGGCCCGCGCCGCCGCAGCGCCCCCGGGGGGGACGTCCTCGCGCGGGTGACGGCGCTGGCCCCGCGGGTTCCCTCCTTCCGCGCGCGGCTTTTCAAGGGCCTCGACCCGGCGCGCCACTGGGACGAGGTGCCCGCCAGCTCGCGCGCCGACTTGGCCGAGGCGCCCGCGCTCTTCGTCCCGGACGACGAGCCCCTGGACCGCCTCGTCGTCTACCGCACCGCGGGGACCACCGGGCATCCGGTGAGCGTCCCGCACCATCCCCTGGCCGTAGCCAGCTATCTGCCGCTCCTGGAGTTCGCCCTCGAGCGCCACGGCCTGCGCGAGGACTTCCGCGCGCTGCCGGCGGCGTGCTGTCTGGTGGGGCACCAGACGCATACTTACACCTACGCGACCGTCCTGTCGGGTTGGAGCCATGCGGGGTTCGTCAAGGCCAACCTGCGCGAGAGCCAGTGGACGTCCCCCGACGCGCGCCGGCGCTACTTCGCGGACCTCGCGCCGCGCCTGCTGACGGGCGACCCGGCCTCGGTCTCGGAGCTCGTGCGCCTGGGGCTGCCGGTACGCCCCGCGGCCGTCGTCACCACCTCGACGGCGCTGGCTCCCGCGGTCCGGGAGCGTGTTTCGAAGGCCCTGGGCTGCCCGGTCATCGACTGGTATTCGCTCGTCGAGACCGGCCCCATCGCCTATGCCTGCCCGCGCGGGCAGGGCTTCCATCAGCTGCCGCACGACCTCCACGTCGAGACCGTCGACGCCCTGGGCCGGCCCACCCCGGCCGGGGTGCGCGGCGAGGTGACGGTGACGGGCGGGCGAAACCCTCTGGCGCCGCTCTTGCGCTACCGGACCGGCGATTGGGCGCGCCTCGAGACCGGGGCCTGCCCCTGCGGCGACCCGATGCCGCGGCTGATGGAGCTGGAAGGCCGCGAGCCCGTGCTGTTTAGAGCCGCCGACGGCACGCCAGTGACGGCCGTCGACCTCTCGCGGCTGCTGCGCGAGTTCCCGCTCCTCATGCACCGCTTCGCCCAGAAGCGGGACCTCTCCTGTGCGCTCGACTATCGGGCGGCGTCGGCGGTCGACCGAGGGGCGCTTGAGACGGCGCTGCGAACGCAGCTGGGGGAAGTGCCGCTCACGCTGCGGGAGGACCGGGCGCTGGGCGAGGACGGCACGAAGGTCCCGGCGTATCTCAGCGAGTTGGAGCTTTCGTGAACCCCGTCCCGCTCGACCATCCCTTCCCCGGCCGCCCGCGGCGCGTGTACGCGGCGCTGACGAACAACTGCAACCGCACCTGCCCGTGGTGCAGCACCTGCTCCTCACCGGAGGGGGGCACGTGGCTGGAGCTCGAGGCGCTGCGGGCCCTCATCCCTCCCGAAGGGGCCTTCGAGCTGCAGCTCGAGGGCGGCGAGCCCACGCTCCACCCGCGCTTCTGGGACTTCGTGGCGCTGGGGCGCGGCGAAGACCGCTGTTCGCGCCTGGTCCTGTGCACCAACGGGGTCGTCCTGCCGCGCGCGCCGGGGAAGCTCAAGGCCTGGCTCGCGCGCCTGGGCGCGCCGCTGACGGTCAAGCTGTCTTTCAACCATCATCTCCTCGACCGCGACCCGGGGCTCGTCGCCCTGTGCCGGGGCGTGCGCGACGCGCTCGCCGAGCTCGGCGGGGAGCGCCTTTTCGTCTTGAACGTCCGTCTGCGCAAGGGCGTGGAGGACGACGACGCGCGGGTGCGGCGGGCCGTGGAGGAGGCGGGCCTGCTCCCTCACGCCAACGTGTTCTTTTTGCAGCGCTACGGCTTCGCGGCGGGCGAAGCGGGTTGGCAACCGCCCGCGCCGGTGTACGACCGCTTCGACCTGGTGAACCCCGACGGGAAGGCGTACGGGCCGGATCTGGTGGCTCGGTCCGAGGGGATGCGGGCGCTGACGGCTAGGGACGCGGCGGGGTAAATTTACGCCCTTCGGCCGCGATGTTGTCCACAACTATCCCCGGGGATAGTTCGGAACCTACCAGAGGGGTTCGCCGTGCACGGCGGAGCGATAGCCCGACCTTGCCTCGCAGAGGGTTCCCGCTTCGAGGATTCCCGTATGCGGAATCCTCGAAGCCACGCGCCCGAGGCGCGTAAACTCTGCCGTGTCCTTGGGGACTAGCCCCGACGCCCGAGTTTGAACGCCTTATGCAGCGCGCGCAGGGCCACGTCCGCGTGCTCCTTAGACACCACGCAGCAGATCTTCAAATCCGAGGTCGCGATCATCTCGATGTTGATGCGCTCCTTGGCGAGCGCGGCGAACATCGTCGCGGCGACCTTGGGCGAGCGGCGAAAGCCCGTGCCGACCGCGGTGACCTTGACCACGTCCTCCTGCACGTCGACGCCGCGCGCCTTGAGGCGCTTGGCGGTCTGGGCCAAGGCCGCCTTGGCCGCCGCCGCGTGGCCGCGCGGGCACATCAGGGCGATGTCGTTGACGCCGGCCGTGGTCGCCGAGGACTGCACGACCATGTCCACCGGCACGTCGGCCGCGGCGAGTGCGGCCAGCACCGAGGCGGCGACGCCGGGCTGGTCCGGGACGCCGGCCACCGTCAGGCGGACCTCGCCGCTGTCGTACGCGATGCTCGAGACGTGGGCCTTCTCCATGTCCGCCTCCGGTATCCGTTCGATCCAGGTCCCCGCCGCCG
>SCTT01000104.1 GCA_004322435.1 bacterium | reverse complement strand
GCGATGTTGTGGTTCGTGGACGTGTTCCGCCACAGCGCCGGCCCGGACCCGTAGGCCCCCCAGCGGTCCTGCCCTTGGGCGACGAAGCGCGCGTGCTCGGCCGCCCAGGGACCCGAGGGCTCCGCCCGGGCGGCCATCCGGAGCACCGTCATCGTGGAGAGCACCCCGGTCGGGGAGTTCAGCAGCGCGCCGCCGACCTTCCCGAACCGCGTCGGCGTCCCGTCCGAGTTGCGCAGGATGTAGCCCCCCCCGCGCAGCGCCGACGCGAAGCCCACCGCCAGACGGTCCACGCGCGGGCGGAGCTCCGGCGAGAGCTCGCCGACCGTCGCCAGCCCGAAGACCCAGCCGGCCAAAGAGTCGACGCTCGCGTCCTCCTTCCATTGGTAGGAGGCGTCCCGCCCGTACCAGCGCCCGGGCGGCTCGATGGGGAGGTCCGCCGGATAGAACGCGCGCGCCAGCGGGTGGCCTCGGGAGGTCAGCGCGGCCAACCCCTCCAGGGCGGCCGCGGTCCGCGCCCGGGACGCGGCCGTCCCGTCGAGAGCCGCCCGCAGCGCGGCCTCGGCGGCGAACACGCCCTGCCACAGGCAGACGTCGCCCACCTGAGAAGGGGCCGTGTCCATCAAGTAGAGGCGCCCGCCGCCGGTGGTGAAGACCGCGTCGAGGTCGCGCTCCATCTCCGCGGCCTGCCGCGCGAGAGGCCTCTCGTCCCGACGCACGGGCGCGCGGCTGAGCTCCCATTGGGGCTCGAGGGCGAGGTGGAAGGCGTCCCAGAAGCGCAGCCCCCCCAGCGCCGCGGCGCTGACCAGGCCGCGCGCTCCCAGCGGAGACAGAGCCCCCGCCGACAGCGCGACCGACAGCGCCGCCGCCCCGAGGAACCGACGCATGGCGATAGGATGCGCCGCCCTCCGGCCCGCGTCAAGCGGCCCGACCGCCGGATTTCATAAGATGGAGGCATGTCCGCGAAGCTCCCCCGGGTCCTCATCGTGGAAGACGACCCGGTCGTAGCGAAGGTGGTCGAGCAGTCCATCAAGCGGCTCCCCGCCGTCGTGCGCCTCGCGGGGACCTTGGCCGAGGCCAGGGCGGCCTACTCCGAAGCCCTCCCCAACCTGGTCCTCTTGGACTTGAACCTCCCCGACGGCGTCGGATTCGAGTTCTGCCGGTTCGCGGCCCCCAACGTCCCGGTCATCATCATGACGGTCCGCGGCGCCGTCGACGACCGTATCGAAGGGTTCCGCTGCGGGGCCCGGGACTACGTGCTCAAGCCCTTCTCCGTCGAGGAGCTTTGCATGCGCGCCGGGGTCCACCTCGGCGACGCCGCGGGCCGCCGCAACCTCACCGAGGCGGCGCGCGAGGCCCTGCTGCGCGAGCGCGCGCGCCAGGACCTCGTGGACATGGTGGTCCACGACCTCAAGGTCCCGCTCGCCTCCATCAAGGGGACCATCGAGCTGCTGCGCGACCTGAACGCGGTCCCCGACCCGCGCCTGGCTTCCCTGCTCGACAACTCCGCCCGGGCCGGCGAGCAGATGCTCGTGATGCTCAACGACTTCCTCGACGTGAGCCTCGGGGACCGGGACGCCCTCCCCGTCCACAAAGAGGACGTCGAGACGGCGGCGCTCCTGCGCCGGCTCGAGGAGCTCTTCGCCCCCGAGGTCCAGCGCGGCCGGCTGCGCCTGGAGGCGTCGGTCGCCCCGGCGCAGATGCGCCTGCGCACCGACCCGACTCTGCTCTACCGGATCCTCTTCAACCTCGTCTCCAACGCCGCCAAGTTCGCTCCGACGGGCTCGCCGGTGCTGCTGCAGGCCAAGGGCGGGGCGGGGCGCGCGGTGTTCACGGTCTCCGACTCGGGCCCCGGCCTGAGCGAAGAGGACAAGCCCCGCGTGTTCGGGCGCGACTTCGCCCCCGCGGGGCTCCGCGTGAGCCGGACCAAGGCCGGCACGGGCGTCGGGCTCTTCTTCTGCGCGCTCGCCTGCCGCGCGCTCGGCGGGACCATCGGCGTCTCGGACCGCCCCGGCGGCGGCGCCGTCTTCACGGTCGACCTCCCCTCCGTCTGAGCGGGGCGGCCCCCCTCCATTGACGCCCGGGAGGGAGGCGCTTACACTCGACGCATGGCAAGCGAGCCGCCGGCCAACGCCGCGCTGGCGGACCTGCTCGCCCGCGCGGCGGGCGGCGGCGACCCCGGGCTCCACCAGCGCCTGTGCGCGGAGGTCCTCAAGGCCCGGCTGCTCGTGGAGACCGCGCCCGCCGAGAACCCCGAGGACGGCCCCGGCCTCGTGATGCTGCGCGGCTCCGACGGCCGCGTGGGGCTGCCGGTGTTCAGCACCGTGGAATCCCTCAAGCGCTGGAAGCCCGGCTGCGAGAGCGTCGCGGCCATCCCCGCGGTGGGGCTGTTCCAGACCGCGCGCCGCGCCGACGTGGACACGGTCATCCTGGACGTGCCCGTCCCCGCCTGGGAGTTCGACCGGGAGGAGATCGCCGCCTTCGCCGAGGGACGCCTGCCCCCCCCGCCGGTGCCCGAGGAGACGATGGTCCGCGTGGAGGTCTCGGCGCCGCAGGCGGTCCCGCCCCAAGGGCAGCTCGCCGCGCTGCGCGCGGCGCTCGAGCCCAACCCGGAGATCCTCGCGGCCTACCTCTTCTCCGTGACCCTGCCGGGCCGCGAGCGCTCGCTGTGCCTGGGGCTCCTCCTCGAGGGCGGACCGGACGCCTTCGACGCGGTCTCCCAGGCCGCCTCCGACCGCGGCATGGCCCTGCCGGAGACCATCGCGGGCCTCAAGTACTCCACGCCGCCGCTCGAGCCCGGCCTGCTCGAGGGGGCGCGCAAGTTCGGCCTGAAGCTCTTCGACCGGTCCTAGGGGGGCGCGATGCTCAAGGAATTCAAAGAATTCGCGATGCGCGGCAACGTCGTCGACATGGCCGTCGGCGTCATCATCGGCGGGGCCTTCGGGAAGGTCGTCACCTCCTTCTTAAACGACCTCGTGATGCCCCCGCTCGGGATGCTCACGGGCGGCGTGGACTTCAACGACAAGGTGCTGGTGCTCAAGGCCGCCGAGGGGACGGCCAAGGCCGTGACGCTCAACTACGGCGCCTTCATCACCGTCTTCGTGGACTTCGTCATCGTCGCCTTCGCCATCTTCATGATGGTGCGGCTGATGAACACCTTAAAGAAGTCCGAGCCCGCTGCCCCGCCGCCGGCCGCGACCGAGAAACCCTGCCCCGAATGCCTGATGAACATCCCCTTGAAGGCGCGCCGGTGCTCCCACTGCGCGAGCGCCGTCCCCGCATGAACGCCCTGCGGCGCGTCTGCGGATACTGCGGGGCCGTCCTCGGCGGGCCCGAGGAGGCGCCGGTCTCGCACGGCGTGTGCTCCACCTGCAAGAGAGGCTTGCTGCCGGTCTTTCTGGACACCTTAGACGACGCCGCGCTGCTGCTCGCAGACGACCTCCAGGCCCAGAGCGCCAACGCCAAGGCGCGGGCGGCCACGAACAAGGAGCTCTCCGAAATCGAAGGGAAGCCCTTCGGGGACATCTTCGGCTGTCGGAACGCGCCCCTGACGGAGGGGTGCGGCAAGACCGAGCACTGCTCGGGTTGCAGCGTCCGGGCCCGGGTCGAGGACACCTTCAAGACCGGAAAGGCCCACGAATCGGTCCCCGCCCTCATCCGCCGCGGGGACGGCACCGAGCGCCGGCTGACCATCTCCACCCGACGCCTCAAAAAGGGCGTCCTCCTCACCATCCACCGCTGACAGGGGATGACACCGGGGGGGCTGACAGGGACCCTCTTGGCGGCTAACGTAAGTCATGTCTCCCCTGCGGCGCCGCTGCTGCTGGTGCAAGGCGGACTTGGGCGGCCCGTCGGACGCGCCCGCCACCGACGGCGTCTGCGGGCCCTGCCGAAAGGCCTTGATCCCATCCTTCTTAGACACGCTCCCGGATGCGACCATCCTCGTCGGAGACGGCGTCCGGGTCAAGAGCGCCAACGCGGCGGCGCGCGGGGAGGTCGGCCGGGAACTCCCGGACATCGAGGACCGCGTGCTCGGGGAGATCTTCGGCTGCCCCCATGCGGGGAAGCCGGGCGGGTGTCCCGACCCCGGCGACTGCGCCCCTTGCTCGGTCCAGGTCCCCGTGGAGGACACCCTGCGCAACGGGACGCCCCACGAGGACGTGCCGGCCGTGCTGCGGGTGGAAAGCCGCTACATCCCCCTCTACGTCACGACGCGCCGGGTCAAAGGCGGGGTGCTGCTGAGCCTGGGCCGGTCCCCGTCGGATTGACTTATCCCCGCGCTTGCCTCAGTGGAGTGCGGGGTAGAACATCACTTGCCCGGTGTTGACGGGAGTTTGGCGAGAACGCTGCGTTCAAGGCTTTCCACTGTGCTCTCGCCGGCCTTGCTCCGCAGGTCTTTGTCGGACTCCATGGAGTCAAAAACGGCCTCCAACTCGTTGAAGTAGCTGACGGAGTCACGGTTCTCCATCTTGCCGGAGGCGACGTCGACGATTATGTAGGTCGCCTGCAGCCGGACGTACCCGGGCTTCTCCGTCGCTTCCGCGGTCTCCTCGACCTGCTCGGAGATCCTCCGCTTTTGAGGGATGCGGCGCACGTGCTTCTCCTGGATGGTCTTCGGGGTCTTCGGCGTCCCCAAAATCGCGGAAAATTGAACCGGGCCGATGTTGCCCATAGGGATGGCGGCACTTATCGGCTCCTCATAATCCGGATTCGGGATCTCCTTGTAATAGACTTCCTCCACGTACTCGGTCTCGTCCCGCGTGACCGTCCGGGTCTTGGTTTCACCGGGCGCGGTCGCCGCGCGCTCGCGTTTGTAGGTGATGAGGCACACGATGACCTTGTCCGCGCCGATGGCATGGCCGGCCGCCACGATCCGCTGCGGGTTTACGGGGCCGCCCTTGAAGCTCGCCCGTCCCCGCGCCACGGCCTCGGGGACGAATTCAAAGCCCGGCACGCGGGCTCGGACCAGGCGCTTCTCGAGAGACTTCGAGATCTGCGATCCGAGCTCGGCGTCCTCCGGCTTGGACATGCAGCCGATGAACCCGACTTTGCGCGAAGGGGCCGGAGCGGCGTATGCTTTCGCTGAAGTGAGCAGGAGTGGCCCGGCAAAGGCCGTCGAAAGAGCGGCCCGTATTAGCCGGCGGATTGGAATATTCATGTGGATGCGCCGACGCCCCCCTTCCCGAAAGTCTACCCCCCCACCCCGGGATTTTCCAGGCCAGCTAGAAGCGCGCACCGGCGAAGATCGCCCCCCCGCGCCACTCGATCTTTGAGTTGCTCGAGCTCCCCTTGAACGCGGGGAAGGCGGCGTAGCGCGCTCCGAACATCCACTGGCTGTAGGAGAAGTAGGGAGAGACCTCCCATGTCAGCCCGCTCCAGCTCGAGCGGCCCGTGAGCTCGACGTTGCGGCAGGCGTTGCCGGTGCAGGAGACCTTTTCCTCGACCTTGCCCTGTGCGAAGCCGGCCCCCGTTCCCAGGTGGAAGACCCACGAGTCGTTGATAGGGACGCTGAAGACCGGCTCGAGGAGATAGCGCATGAAGGTGATGCCGCGCTGATCCTTGATGGTCCCGGTGAGCCCGGGCGCGGTAGCCTTGATCTCGAGCCGGTCTTCAGCGTCCCTATCAACGACTCGTGGGTCTTCCACCTGGGAACGGGGGCCGGCTTCGCACAGGGCAAGGTCGAG
>SCTT01000103.1 GCA_004322435.1 bacterium | reverse complement strand
CCCTCCTCATCTCGGTCCCTCTGGGCGTCGGGTCCGCGGTCTTTCTGGCCGAGCTGGCCCCGCGGCGGCTGTCGGCCGTGTTGACCTTCCTCATCGAGCTCCTAGCGGCGGTGCCGAGCGTGGTGCTGGGGCTCATGGGCGTCTTCATCTTGGTCCCCGCGGTCCGCGCGGTCGAGCCCGCCCTGGGCCGCTGGCTGGGCTTTTTGCCTTTCTTCCAGGGCGCGCCCTACGGGGTCGGCATGCTCACCGCGGGCCTCGTCCTCTCCATCATGGTCCTGCCCTATATCACGAGCATCACTCGGGACGTGCTCTTGGGTGTGCCGACGCCTCTTAAGGAGGCCATGCTGGCCCTCGGCGCGACGCGCTGGGAGGTCGTCCGGGCCGTCTCTTTGCCCTACGCCCGCACCGGCATCTTCGGCGCTGTCTTTCTGGCCTTGGGGCGCGCCCTCGGCGAGACGATGGCCGTGACGATGGTCATCGGCAACGACCCGAAGGCGTCGTGGTCCCTGTTCGCGCCGGGCTACACGATGGCCTCGGTCATCGCCAACGAGTTCGCCGAGGCGACCTCGGACTCCTACATCCACGCGCTGACCGCGGTCGGCCTGACCCTCTTCGGGGTGACCATCGTGGTCAACGGCCTGGCGCGGCTCCTGGTGGCCAAGACCGGGAAGGTGCGGGCGTGACGGGTAGGGCGCTCGGGCGGCGGGCCGCGGTCAACGCGGTCATGTTCGGCCTCTGCGGGGCCTGCGCTCTGGTCTCCATGTCCTTTTTGCTGGCCATCCTCGGCTACATCGCCTTCAAGGGCTTCTCGGCGCTCAGCTGGTCCTTCCTCGTGAACCTCCCGAAGCCGGTCGGCGAGGCCGGCGGCGGCATCGCCAACGCCGTCATCGGTTCGGCGAAGGTCGTCGGGCTCGCCGGGGCGCTCGGCATCCCGCTGGGCGTCGCGGGCGCCGTCTATCTGGCCGAATACGGCAACGGCCGCGTCGGCTTCTGGCTGCGCTACGCCGCGGACGTCGTCAACGGCGTCCCGTCCATCGTGATGGGCATCTTCGCCTACACGGTGGTGGTCCTCCCGATGGGGCACTTCAGCGGCCTGGCGGGCAGCTGCGCGCTCGCGGGCATCCTCGTGCCGATGGTCATGCGCACGACCGAGGAGTTCATCCGCCTGGTGCCCTCGAGCGTCCGCGAGGCCGCGCTGGCCTTGGGCCTTCCGCGCTGGAAGGTCGTCTTGCGGGTCGTCCTGCCGACGGCCTCGCGCGGCATCCTGACGGCGTCCCTTCTGGGACTCTCGCGCGTGGCGGGCGAGACGGCGCCCCTCATCTTCACGGCCTTCGGCAACCGCTTCATGGATTCCGGGATGCGCCAGCCGGTCGAGACCCTGCCGCACCAGATCTTCACGTACGCCGTCTCGCCCTATCCGGACTGGCACGCGCAGGCCTGGGCCGCGGCCTTCCTCCTCTTGATGTTCGTCCTCGCCGTGAACGTCGCCGCGCGGCTCCTCCTCAGGCCGTCGGCCGGAGCCCCCTCGTGACGGAGACCCTCATCATGACCGAACCCGCCCCCGCCGCCCGCCGACCGGTGTTCTCGGCCCCCGAGCGCGAGACCGCGCCTTCGACCAAGACCGTGATGGACGTCCGCGGCCTGCGGGCCGGCTACGGCGCCGGAGACGCGGTCAAGGGAGTCTCGCTGACGGTGCCGGAGAACTCGGTGACGGCCATCATAGGCCCGTCGGGCTGCGGCAAGTCCACGTTCATCCGGTGCCTCAACCGCATGCACGAGACCTTGACCGGCGCGACCTGCGCCGGCGAGATCCGGCTCGACGGCAACGACGTCCTCGCGATGGACCCCGTCGCGCTGCGCCGCCAGGTGGGGATGGTGTTCCAGCGCCCGAACCCCTTCCCGACGATGTCCATCCGCGCGAACGTCGCCGCCGGGCTGACCTTGGCCGGCGAGCGCGACCGAGCCCTCGTGGAACGGCGGGTCGAGGAGAGCCTGCGCAAGGCGGCGCTGTGGGAGGAGGTTAAGGACCGCCTCGGCGCCCCGGCGACCGGCCTTTCGGGCGGCCAGCAGCAGCGCCTGTGCATCGCGCGCGCGCTGGCCGTCGAGCCGCGCGTGCTGCTCCTAGACGAGCCGTGCTCCGCCCTCGACCCCGTCGCGACGGCCCGCATCGAGGAGCTGGTCCTCGAGCTCCGCGAGCGCCTCACCATCGTCATCGTCACACACAACATGCAGCAGGCCGCGCGCGTGTCCGACCGGACGGTCTTCATGCTGATGGGCGAGCTCATCGAGGAGGGGCCGACCCGGGAGTTCTTCACCCGCCCCAAGGACCGGCGCACCGAGGACTACATCACCGGCCGGTTCGGCTGAGGGCTTGATACAATGGCCACCATGAAACGGCACATCGACGAGGACCTCCAGGGCCTGCGGGAGGCGCTGTTGACGATGGGCGCCCTGTGCGAGGAGATGATCCACCTGGCGGTGAAGCTCCTGCTCGAGAACGACGCGACGCTGATGACGAAGGTCCAGGCGAGCGAGGACCGCGTCAACAAGCTCCACATCGAGATCGACGAGCGGTGCCTGCGGACCTTGGCCCTGCATCAGCCGGCCGCCATCGACCTGCGCTTCGTCGCGGCCGCCATCAAGATCAACTCGGACCTGGAGCGCATCGGCGACCAGGCGGTCAACATCGCCGAGACGAGCCTCTACCTCTTGAAGCAGCCCCCGATGCGCTTGGGCGACATCCCCCGGATGGCCGAACTGGCCTCTCAGATGCTCAAGGACGCCTTGGACGCCTTCACGCGCGGCGACGTGGCCCTGGCCAACGACGTCATCCGCCGCGACGACGAGGAAGACCGGCTCAAGAGCCAGACCTTCAACACCTTGGTGGCCCTGATGCAGTCCGACTCCTCGACCATCCAGCGCGGGATGGACCACATCCTGATCTCCCGCAACCTCGAGCGCATCGCCGACCACGCGACCAACGTCGCCGAGGACGTGGTCTTCATGGTCCTGGGGAAGGACATCCGCCACGGCGGCGGCGTAGAAGCCTAGGCGCGGGCCGCGAAACGCATTCCAGGGCGGGAAGTCAGTTGTGGTGCGCGCAACGCCCACCCGGCTGCAGGATGCAATCGGGGACCCGTGGGCCCGTCGGAGTGCTTTGGCCTGGGGTGTCGGTCTGCTCAGGGACGGAAGGATTGTTCAACCGCTCCGCCAGCGACTGGAAGAATTGGGAATCGTAATCGCCGTACCCTTCGCGCTGAACCCGCCGGAGATTCAGGTAAACCTCGCGCTGGCATGCCGGCAAGGCGTCGCCCGTTTCTCCAGAGAGGGCCAGGGCATGCCTGAAGAACTCGTGGTTGGCGTCGGAACGTGCGCTCGAGGGGTCCTCGCAAATCCGCGCCGCCAATTCCGTCAGTAGATACAGGGGCCGTGCGGGAGAGGGCGGCTGAACGGGCCGGACGACCGTCGGCGGCTCGGCCGGCAGGGCGGGGGGGGTTTCCGGGGAGGGGCGGACCGTGCCTTCGCAGGGGAGCGAAGGGAAAAAGATGTCGCCCGCCCACCAGCCCTGGCCGCCGCACGGATGACGGTCTTCGTTCAGGCTGTCGCGCATGCCGTCTTCGGGGTCGCCTTCGTGGCGCGCCGCAAGACGCGTGTTGAAGTCCTCTCGCTGCTTCCGGATCGTCGCGAGATGCTTTTGGGCGTCCTTCCAAACGTCGACGTTATCATCTAACTCCTTGTCCTTCCGGTAGGGATAGTCCTCCGACGCGGGCCCCGCGCGATAGCCCGGCCACCACTGATGAGGCTCGGCGAGGGCGGCGTATTTTCGGCCCAGTTTCGCCACGCGCCGCATCTCGCCGTCGTCCAAATCGATTGCGGCGCCGGTCCTTTCCTGTCTGTCGTAGGCGCTGTACTTGACGAAGGCGGCGCCGGTCCAGCCGTCCTTGCTGACGAGTTGCTCGAAGCGCGCGGCCTCGTGGTCGAGGGCTGCCGCCAGAACGGCCGGGCTGCCGCGAGTCTTGGCGTCCTGAAGGAGCCTGATGGAAATGAAGACCGTCCCGTCATCCATCGTCGCGGTCCCGTCATCGGCCGCCGCCTGCCAGCGAAGATAGGCCGGGTTCTTCGCGGGGCCGGCGCGATAGACGAAGTCATCGGTTTCCTGGACGATCGGCGTCCAGAACGCGGGTTCGCCGTCCAGACGTCCTCCTTTCACCTGCCCCACCCGCTTCTTGGGACCCACTCCGTACGTTTCTTGGGTCGCCTTCATGACGTCCGAGAAGGCTCGACGCATCTCGCCTTCCGTGTCATTTACCAGCGTCAAGCTTGCCTGCCAATCCACCAGCGCTTTCCTTGGGATGGGCTGTTTGCGCCGTTCGGCCTCCTCGATGGCGGCTCTTGCTTCTCCCTCCGCGACGCGCGCATCGTCCCAAGCCTTCTGCTTCGATAAAGCGGAGTCAATTGAATCCATAACCATCTTCCGCTCGGTTGGTTCCGGCTTGCAGGCATTCCGTCGCTGGCCAAGGGGCTCTCCGCAATAGACGGTCGCCTGGGCCGGAGAGGCGAGCAGGAGGAAAAACAATAGAGATGTCGTCATTTGGTTACTTCCAGGGCGACGATGTTGGACTCAATGCGGCCTAATGCCTCCGCGTTTACTGCGCTGTGATGCTTCATCATCCATGCCCGAGAGACCCCTTTCTTCTCCATCCTCTGAAGCTCCTCTTCGTCCGGGGGATTGCGCGGCGGGTCGTCATAGGCGACCCAAATCTTGAAATTTCCCAACGGTTCCCAATACGCTGACGTGCGAAGTTCGCGGAACTCTCCGGAAGGCTTCGGCCACAGGTCTTTCGCCCCCTTGGCATATAGTTCCTTCTGCTCCTCGGGCTCCACCCATCGCCAGGGACGGCTGACCAGGGTCTCCCCGGGGGCCAAGACGACTTCGAGGTTGGTCTCCGCCGTGCGCCTCAAACCGTCGCGGTGAATCCAATCGCTGACCTGTTCCTTCGTCATGTTCTCGCTGTCAGGGACGTCGATGGGGGGATGGGGGCGCTCCTGCGCCTCGAACACATCGGCCAAGCGGCTGGGGGGAATCCTCTCCTTCTTGCCGTTTGGACGCACCATGTAAAATTCCCAGCGGCCATCGTCGTATCTCCGGCCGTCTTTGAGGAAAGACGGCGATTCTCGGAATCGGACCGCCTCGCGGCCGACGTTCTGGAGCTCGAGGCGGTACCAGAAGCTCTCTTCCTCCCGGATGGTCTTGTCGCGGGCGATGAGGGTCAGTTTGAGCTTTCGCGCGACCGGCTCCGGCTTAAACCCCTTCGGCGCGGGGCGCACGAGTTCTGCGCGCTCGGCCTTTCGGACGCCGCGTCGAATGTCAATCTCCTCGTAAGTCCATTTGTCGAAAAAGGGCCGCGGGGCGCCGAAACACGTCCAAACGGGCCCCAAGGCTGCCGTCGCGCACAGACTGACGGCCGCGAGAGAGGGGAGCCTCATCGCATCATTCCGCTGGAGCCGTTCCAACGGCCTCGTCTCCTTCTCTCTGCGCTTGTCTGATGAACTTGTCGATGGCGGCGGCGTCCTCCCCGAGTTGTGTCAAGGTCTCGGGGTTGACGGTAGTCTGGCCGCGCAGGTTCCTCAGGCGGTCCTGATGTTCCGCAAACCTCTCTTCGGCCTTCTTGAGGGCGGAATCCCGGCCGGCCATCCGGCAGGCGACATAGTCATAGACGTTGTCGACCGTCCTTCCGCACATCTCAAACGGCCTATCCAGCCTTTTCGCCGCGGCCTTCGCCTTCAAAGACGAGAGAATTTGACCGGCGTTATCCCGTGTGACGGTTGCCGGAGGGGCTTCGCGCAGGAGAGACGTCAGTTGGGAGACGAAGGCGACTTGATAGTCGCCCCTTGCGGTGAATATCTTAGTGTCGAGCACGATTCGGTTGTACTCCAGCATCTCGGCGCTGTAGCGGCCCGTTTCGGGGACGTAGGGGGCTCCGAAGGGGGCGTTCGAATTCATCCTCCTTTGGGCGCGCTGCAGGTCTCGGCTGTAGGTGATGGTGCCGGGACGGGCGCTGCAGAACCAATCCCCCCATGATCCATCGGCCCTGGCGCGCTCTCTGAATGCGATGAATTCCGGCTGGCCGTAGACGGCGGGTTCCGCTCCGGGTGCCCACCCAGAACGGCGGCATGCCCAGTTCTTCGCGTAGCGGTAGGCGACCCCCTCCTCATCCATGAGGACATAGGCCTCTTCCGTCTCCATTTGGATGTATCGGCCCTGTTGCGCCGCAGCCGGGGATATCGCGTGGGCAAGAGCCGAAAATAGAAGAGCCAGAATGACCCTGGACATATCGCCAGTATAGGCCAGGATGCGTCGTCTAACGAAGGTCCTTCGACCCCTGCGGCGGTAGGTCTTAGGGGACTCCGCCGACTCTAGAGCGAACGGCCGGGCGTCAGCTCCGCGGGACCCACTCGAGCTTCTTGTCGGACCAGTCGAACACCCGCAGCGGGAAGTACTTGAGGTCGAGGCGCACCGTGCGCGCGGTCGTGTTCGTCTGCGTGCGCCAGCGGTCCGCCACGTTCACGTAGATCTGGTCGCCGTCCTTGAACCCCTTGGCCACGTCGATGAAGCGGTCCAAATCCGGGGTCGGCACGCCGTTGACGCTCTCGATGACGAGGAGGTACTTGGTCGGCGAGCCCTCGCGGCCCAGGTCCGCGAACGAGGAGCCGCGCTCGGCCTGCGGCAGGAGCACCCCGTCGCCCTCGATGTTGAGCGCGAGTCGGTGCTCGGGAGTGAGCGACTGGATGACGCCGCCGGCGAACAGCGCGAAGGTCCGCACCTTGCCCTCCTCGGCGTCCTCGACCGGCAGGCGCACGACCAAGGTCCGGCCGTTGCGGAGGATGGTGAGGCCGACCTTCCGGCCCACGGATTCGTCGATGAGCTTGTCGAAGAGGTAGACGTCGTCTCCGACCCAGCGCCCGTCGACCTTGAGCACGATGTCGCCGGCCATCAGCTGGCCGGCGGCCGGCGAGCGCGGGGCGACGAGCTCGACGACGGCCACGCGCTTGATGTCGGAGCGCAGCGTGCCGATCTCCTTGGCCAGGGACTCCGGCATCTTGAAGTGCTTGCGGGCGTCGGAGATGAGCAAGGTGTCCAGGTCGATGCCCACCTCGCCGCGGCGGACCTTCCCGTTGGCCAGCAGCTGGGCCAGGGCGTCCTTTAAGTACTCGATGCGCATCTCGAAGCTCGTGGTGTCGGTGCCCGAGAAGTGGATGGCGACGACCGCGCCCGAGGAGTTGAACACCGGGGACCCGGAGGAGCCGCCGGCGCGGTCGAAGGTGGTCTGCAGGGTCGCCGAGTGGCGGCGGTCGCGGCACAGCCACAGGTTGGCGGTCTTGCCGAACTTGACCGAGTACTCCTGCGCGTCGTTGTTGCCGATGAGGAGGACGTCCTCCTGCTCCTTGAGGGCGAACGAGTCGCCCAACGTCAGCGCCTTAAGCGGGGGGCGGTCGGGGTCCGCCTCGAGCTTGATGAAGGCGAAGTCATGCCAGATGTCGTAGAACCACTGGCGGGCCTGGGCGGTGGAGCCGTCCTCGAAGACGATCTTGAACTGTCCCGGGCTCGTGCCCACCACGTGGCGGTTCGTGGCGATGATGCCGCGCTCGGCGTCCACGATGAAGCCCGTCCCGCTGCGCTTGCCGGAGCTCTCCGCGTTTAAGCCGTGCTGGACCGACGCCTCGATGTTGACGACGCCGGGCTTGAGGCGGGCGACGAGTTCGACGGGGACCTCCGCGAAGGCGCAAGCGGGCAGGAGGGCGGCGAGGAGGAGGGCTTTCATGCCCGGATTCTACTAGTCTGCGAGGTAGGTCGCGACGCGCTTCTGCCAGCCGGGCAGCCAGCGGGACTCGCCGCGGGCGGGCGGGGACAGGGCCACGCGGCGCTCGAGCACCGCGCGGGCCGAGGCGGAGAAGTCGGAGACCGCGCGCTCGCCGGGCACCGTGTCGGGCATCTCTTCGAGGACCTGGAGCAGGCCCCAGCCCTTCCCGGAGTAGCGCTCGGTCAGGGAGACGCCTTCGCCCTTGAAGTTGACGTAGTCCACCAGCGCGTAGACGCCGCGCGGGTGGGCGGCCACGGCGTAGAAGCGGGCGCGCAGCGCGGGGCGCTCCGCGGGCGGGGCGTTCTCGAGGATCTTCGGCAGGGCCCCTTCGAGCCGGTGCGCGGCGAAGCGGGCCTGCAGGTCCACGGTGGCCGAGAGCATCGCGCGCAGGGAGTTCATGCGCTTCGTGCGGAACGCCTTGTAGAAGGCGGCGCGCGTGGGCCAGGGGCAGCCGCGCGCCTCGGCGAGCCAGTCCGGGACGGCCGCGTCGTTGACGATGAGGAAGGAGAGCAGGGCCGGGAAGCTCTCCACGAACGGCCCGGAGCCGCCCTCGACGTACCAGATGAAGTGGCCGATCCCGAGCGAGGCGAACTCCTCGCCGGTGTTCCAGTGGGTCAGGCCGTCCACCGTGCCGCCGCTCTCGTTGCGCCAGATGAGCTTGCCGATGCGCAGGGCTTCCTCGTCGGAGAGCGTGATGCCGTCGCCGACCCGGACCGCGGGCGGGAGGTCCGGCACCTCGGCGGCGCGCCAGCCTTGGCCGGGAGGGGGGAAGCGCACCGGGGACAGCGCCATCGAAAGGGACGCGGGGAGGCCTGCGGAGGGGGCGGCGGGACGCGCCGCGACCACCGTCAAAGCCAACAGAACGGCCGTGAACCGCCGCACGCCCGGAGTATACCAGGCAACCTCCAGAAAAACCATAGAAACTACAGATAAGGGACAGTCCCCAATCTGTAGTTCAGGCTAGGGGGAGTTCGACCAAGAAACGCGCGCCTCGGGAGGCGTTCTCGGCCCAGGCCCGGCCGCCGTAGAGCTCGGCCAGGCGGCGCACGGTGGCCAGGCCCAGACCCGTCCCGCCGGGGCTGCGCGAGGAGAACGGGATGAAGAGCTGGGGCAGGAGGTCCGCCGGGATGCCGGGGCCGTTGTCGGCGACGGCCAGCAGGACGCTGGAGCCGATGACGGACAGCGAGACGGCGACCGCGGGGCGGGCGCCCTCCGGCGGCGACGCGGCGGCGGCGCGCGAGGCGTTGCGCAGCAGGTTGATGAGGACCTGCTGGAGGTGGGTGCCGGGGACGGCCAACTCGACGTCGGGTCCGGTGCGGGAGAGCTGAAGGTCGTCGGGCAGGTCCGGCCGCATGAGCTTGGCGACGCGGTCGAAGACCTCGAGCCAGCGGCAGCGGGCGCTCTTGGCGCGCGGGGAAGAATATTCGAGGAGGCCGCGCAGGATCTCGTCGAGCCGCAACACCTCCTCTTTGAGGATTCCCAGCGAATGCGCCTTCTGCTCCGGCGAGATGGGCATGCTCTGGAGCTCGACGGCGCCGAGCATCGCCGAGAGCGGGTTGCGGATCTCGTGCGCGATGCCGGCCGCCATCGTCCCCATCTGCGCCAGCCGGTCCGCGTGGAGCAGCGCCTGGGCGGTCTCGGCCTGCGCCGCCGCCCGTCCGAGCGCGGCCGCCAGGCGGCCCAGGCCACGCAGAGACGCGAGGTCGTAGTAGCCTTCGCGCGGCGGCCCGACGAGCAGCCAACCCACGCGGGCTCCGGAACGGGAGACCGGCGCCCCCGCCTCGAGGCCCCGCTCCGAGAGCGCCGTCTGGAGCTCGCCGCTCGCCTCGCGCCGGAGCGAGGAGCCGGTGAAAGGGTCGCTCCGGGCGGCGAGCAGCGAGGACAGCGGGCCCGGGTCGCCGGGAGCGTCGAGGCCGCGCAGCGCGCCCGGCTCCCAGACCACCGCGGCCTTGGCGCCCCACGCCGCCTCGGCGGCCGCCGCGGCCGCGCCCTCGACCTCGGACAGCGCGGCCGTGCGCTCGGTGGCCCGGTCGAAGTCGGCCAGGGCCCGGTCGAGGCGCGCCTGCCGCGCCGAGACGAGGCGCCCGGCGGCCCCGACGAAACGGTCCCAGAGCGGCGGCAGAAAGGCCATCGCGGCGAGGCTCGTCAGAAACAACGTGACGAACAGGCTCCCGCCCAGGCGCCGCGTCGCCCATTCGAGGCCGACCACCGCGAGCCCCAGGGCCGCCGAGCCGCCGAGCAGGCCCGCGGTCTGCCAGGCCGCGTCCTTGAGGTCGAGCAGATGGTGCTTCTCGACGGCCGCGAGGACCAAAAGCGACCAGACGATCAGCGCCACGTTGGGCAGGGCCAGGTAGGGGACCGGGCCGAGCGGCAGGAAGTCCAAGAACCCCACCACGGTCAGGATCCAGGAGGCGACCGCCAGGTAGCCGCGCCGGTTGCGCTCGGCGGGCTCGTCGGCCCGGCGCCAGTGGAGGGTCAGGAGCGCCACCGTGGTGCCGAAGATGGGCAGCCCTCCGACGATGAAAGCGGCGTGGAACTGGAGGTTCGTGATGCGCCCCGCCCAGAGGAGCCCCAACGCCAGGTAGCCGACCAGGTACAGCGGCACCGTGCGCAGGCGCCGGGCGGCCGGGTCGAGGCCGGTGAAGCTCCAGGCGAAGGAGAGCGAGGCCGCGGGGAGCCAGGCCAAGGGAGTCAGGAGCAGGCGCATCCAGTGCGGGTTGCTGAAGTCGGGGCCGGCGACGGTATAGGCGGCGCTCCACCACGCAAACGACACGCTCATCAGAGCCAGCGCCCGGTAGACGGGACGGCGGCGGCCGCGCACCCAGGCCAGCGCGCCGACGACGCCGTTGAGGGCCGCCGAAGCGAGCCCGGCCGCGACGGCCCAACTCACCGAAGGCCCGTCCGGGCCAGGCCGAGCTCCGCCCGATATTGCGCGATCGAGCGGCGCGAAAGCGCGTAGCCCTTCCCCGCCATGGCCTCCCGCAGGGCCTCGTCGGTCAGGTCCGGGGAGTCGGAGGCCAAAGCGGCGAGCACGTTCTTGCCGAGCGTCTTTGAGCTCGGCATCAGGGACTTGAGCGGGGCCTCGGTCCCCCAGGGGAGCTCCACCGCCTTGTTCGAGGCCAGGCGGTTGACGACGCTGGGGTCGGCGCCCGCCGCCGCGGCGACCGAGCGCTGGGTCAGCGGCACCATCTTCCCCGGGTCGCCCGAGACGAGCCAGTCCTTCTGCGCCTCCATCACCGACTCGAGGACCTTGAGCAAGGTGGTCTTGCGGCGGTCGGCGAACTCGAGCGCGGAGGTCAGGCGCCGCGCCGCCTCCGCCTCCGCGGGGGGGCGGCTCGAGCACCAGGCGCGGAGGGCCCCGGAATCCACCCGCCAGCGCCCTTTCCAAGCCTCGCGGTGGAAGAAGCGCAGGGCCGGGCGGCCGTCCTCGATGACGAAGCCGGCGACGACCGAGAATCCCAAGGAGGGCGCGGCCGGCGCCGGGCCGCCCAGCTCCTCGCGCACCCACAGGCGCGTCAGGAAGTCCTCGATGCGTCCGGCCTCTTCGACGGTGACCTTGGCGCGCCGGGCTTTCTCCGCGCGCGAGAGGCCCGAGCCCTCGAGGAAGCACTCATTGAGCCGCTCGGGCCCGATGCGCTTTAAAAGCTCCGCCTCGGCAGAGGCCCCGTCGAGGAGCTCGGCCGCACCTTCGGCCGGCGGCCCCAAGCGCCAGCCTGGAAAGCGCCGGGCGGCGAAGGCCGCCTTTGAGAACGAGTTGAGGGAGAGCACTCCGGAGGCCTTCAGGGCCGCGAAGCTGTCTTCGGCCTCGAGCGCCGCCAGCTCGCCGGCGTAGGCGTCGTCATCGAGCGTGAACAGGCGCGCGAGCTTCATGCGCCCGGCCAGCGACCCGCGCTGCTTGAGCCCCAATCCGACTCTCACGCCCCTAGCGTAGCGGGGCAGCGGGGATTGTGCAACACGGCCGGACTACAAATAGGGGACTGTCCCCTATTTGGAGTACGGCAGGAAAGTTGATTCGGATTGGGGGAAGGCGGAGGAAGCCATGGAAGAACAGGAAATCCGAAGGCAGATCGCGGAACTCCAGGCGAAGCTGGAACGGAGGGTCCCGCCTCCTCCCCCGTTGGGGCGCCCCTGCGCGGTTCGCCCTGCGGAGCCCGGCATCCTCGACACTTTGCGCGGCGTCTTCGAGCGCGGCCTAGCCCTCGTAAAGGAGCAGGGCTTCGAGCGCTTCCTCGGCGAGCGCCTCTTCGCGTACGTGGGGATGGTGCTCGTGGTCCTCGGGGGCGCCTTCTTCCTTAAGTACGCCGCCCAGCACTCCGGCCCCTGGGGCCGGGTGGCGGTGGGGACCTTGGCCGGCTTCGGCGCGGCGGCGGCCGGCGAGTTTCTGCGCCGTAAGCCCCGCCTCAAGGGCCTGAGCATCCCGGTGACCGCCGGCGGCTGGGCCCTCCTCCTTTATACGGCCTACGCGGCGCATGCCGTGCCCGCCTCCCGGGTCGTGGCAGACCCCCGCCTCGCCCTGGCGCTCCTGGCCGCGGCGGCAGGGGGGATGTTGACCCACGCCCTGGCGGCGCGCTCGCGCCTTTTGACCGCCTACGCCTTCGCGGTCTCCTACTTCGCCTTCGCAGCGACGGACTTCGGCCCGCAGACCTTGGGGGTCTGCACCGTCCTGGCTCTGGCCGGGGCCTGGCTCGTGCGCCGCCAGCGCCAGCCGGAGCTCGTCCCCATCGGGTTGGTCGGCTTCGCGGTCAACTATTGGCCGACGCTGGAGCGCTCGTGCGGCGTGCTGGCCGACCCCCGGCAGACCGCCGTCGGCATCGGGACCGCGGCGGTCGTTTACGCGGCCACCGCGCTGGCGGCCCGGCCGGAGGACATGGAGGGGCGCGAGGCGGCTTGGGTGGACGCCGCGCTCGCCTTCGGCGGGGGCTTGCTGGCCGCCGCCGTCCACGTCCAAAGCGCCTCGGCCTCCGGCCCGGCCGCGGCGGCCCACGGCTTCCTCGTCGCCGGCCTGCTGGCGCTGCTGGCCGGCCGCCGCGGGAAGTCTGAGGAGGGAGCCGCGGCGACCCTCCAGGCGCTGTTGGCCGCCGGCCTCGCGGCGCTCGCCTGCTGGCGCCTGCCCACCATCGAAGGCCAGCTCTGGGCGTTCACGTTGAGCGCCGCGGCATTGGGGCTTGGCGGGACGTCGTTGCGCCGAGCTTCCTTCGAGCGCTACGGCCTGGCCCTGGCGGCCTTGGGCGGTGCGACCTGGCTCGGCGAGCTCCCGTCTCGCTCTCCGCAGGCCGCGGCGGCTCTGGCCGCGCTGGCGGGGGCCGGCTACTTCCTCGCGGGGCGCGGCGCCAAGGAGACGCCCGGTCTCACGCAGCGCCTGTGGCTCCACGGCGGCCTCTGGGCCGCGGCGGCCGCGGCCGTCACCGCGGGCTTCGACCCGACGCTGCGCCTGCCCGCGACGGCGCTCGGCTCGCTGGCCCTCCTCGTCCTCGGGCGGGGACGCGGCGTGCTCGGCGCCGAGCTCCGCCTGCAGTCGTACGCCCTCGCCGCGGCGGCGCCCGTGGTCGGCGCGGCGACCTTCCTGTGGCCGGGCGAGGCGAACGGCGTTCTCACCCTGTCCGACGCCGCGGTCTACGGCGCGTCCTCGCTAGTCCTGCTCGGCCCGCTGGCCCTCGAGCGCTGGGCGCGGGACGCGGGGGAGGCCGTCGAGGAGCGCGCCGCCGGACACGTGTTCGCGGCGTTGTCGGTCGTGATGACGACCCTCTTCGTGGCCCGCGAGGCGTCGGGGCCGCTCGTGACCCTGTGGTGGACGGTGCTCGGGGGCGGCTACCTGCTGGCGGGCCTCCTGGCGGAGCGGCGCGAGCTGCGCTGGCCGGCGCTGGCCCTCCTGGGCCTGTGCGTGGCGAAGGCGTTCTTCTCGGACCTCACCGGGCTGGCCTTGCCGTACCGGATGCTGAGCCTGAGCGCCTTGGGGCTCCTGCTCGTGCTCTGCTCGCTGGCGTACGTGCGGTGGGTCAAGGACGAGCCTAGCGTGCTGAGCCTCCCGGACGGCGAGCCGAGCGCTTTGCGGGGGGATTCATGAACCGGACCTGGATGCGGTGGGGGGCGGCCGCCGTCAGCGGCCTGCTGCTGGCGGCGTCCCGGCCGCCCGTCGGACAGTGGTGGCTGGCCTGGCTGGCGCTCGCGCCGCTCGCGGCGGCGGTGCGCCGCAGCCCCGACGCGCGCTCGGCCGCCGACCTCGGCGGCTTGGCCGGCTTCCTCTATGCGGCGGCGGGGATGGGCTGGCTGACGCACACGTTCGGGGTGTGGACCCCCGCCCTGTGGTGCATCTTCGCGCTGGGGCCGGCCCTGTGGGCGGCGCTCCTCCACGCGGCGACGGAGCGGCTCGACTCTGACGGGCGCGGGCTCGCCTGGGCTCTCGGAGCCGGCCTGCTGTGGGCCGGCGTCGAGTCGCTGCGCTCCATCCTGCCGGGCTTGTCCACGTCGTGGCTGGCGCTCGGCTTCTCGCAGGCCGCCTGCCTGCCGCTCCTCCAATCCGCCGCGCTCGTCGGCGTCGTCGGCCTGTCGGCGGCGTGCGCCGCGTCCGGCGCGGCCTTGGCCCTGGCGGCGGAGGGAAGGCGCCTCCCCGCGGAACTGGCGCTCGCGGCGCTCGGGCTCGCCTGGGCGCTCGGCGAGAGGCGCCTCGAACGTCCGGCGGAGGGAGTCCCGGCGCGGGTCGCCGTCGTCCAGGACGAAAGCTACGACCTGGAGCGGCTCGTGAAGCTCACCGACGTCCCCGGCGTGCGGGACGCGGACCTCGTCGTCTGGCCCGAGTATCAGCTGGCCGTCAACGAGGGGCATGAGGAGCCCTATCGCGCCCTCTTCGCCCGGCGCCTGGCCGGGGTGCGCGGCGTGAAGGTCTTGGGAGCGGCCGTCATCCCGGAGGACCCCAAGGCGCCCATGCAGAACTTCTCCTGGGTGCTCGGGCCCTCCGGCGCGCTCCTTGGCCGCTACGACAAGGCCCACCCCATCCCGTTCATCGAGCGGCGCCTGCGCGGGCATTCGGACCCGCGGCCGGTGATGACGCCGCTGGGGCCGCTCGGGCTGCAGATTTGCTACGACCTCGACTTCGAGGACGGCGCACGTCGCCTGGCCCGCCGCGGGGCGCGCCTCCTGGCGGTCACGAACCTGGACCCCGTCGAATGGGGGGCGGCCCAGCACGCGCAGCATTCCCAGATGGCTCTCGCCCGGGCGGTGGAGAGCGGGCTGTACGTGGCCCGGGCGGCGTCCTCGGGACAGAGCCAGCTCATAGACCCGGCGGGGCGCGTCACGGCGTCGGTGCCCACCGGGGCGTCCGGGGCCGCCGTCGGGGAGGTCCGCCTCGCGGAGGGGCGCACCCCGTACGCGCTCTTCGGCTGGTGGCTCGTGCCGGGGACGCTGCTCCTCCTGGCCGCCGCGGCGCTGGACGCGCTCCTCGGGCTCATGCGCCGGCGGGCGTTTTTGGCCTACCCGCCGTCCCCCGCGACGGTCTGACGTCCGTATCCCGCCCGCTTGACGAAACCCCGGCGCGGGGCTAACCTTAGGGGACCATGTCAGGCTCCGCCGATATCTTCGACATCCTCAAGGCCGCCGTGGAGATGAAAGCCAGCGACATCCTCCTCATCCCGGGGGAGCCGCCGACCGTGCGCATCTCGAGCGAGCTGCGCAAGTTCGCCAAGGAGCACACGCTCGACGCGACGACCTGCCAGGAGATCATCTACTCGATGCTCGACCGCAAGCAGATCGCGACCTTCGAGAACGAGATGGAGCTCGACTGCAGCTACGCGGTCGACGACGTGGGCCGCTTCCGCGTGAACGTGATGCGCCAGGAGCACGGCATCGCGGCCGTGCTGCGCGTCGTCAACGACAAGATCCCCACGCCCGAGGAGATCGGCCTGCCGCCCTCGGTGGTGCGCCTGGCGGAGCTGCCGCGCGGCCTGGTGCTCGTCACCGGCCCCACGGGCTCGGGCAAGTCCACGACGTTGGCCTCGCTCATCGAGCACAACAACAACACGCGCGCCAAGCACATCATCACCATCGAAGACCCCATCGAGTACATCTACAAGAACAAGAAGTGCATCATCGACCAGCGCGAGGTCGGCCTGCACACGACCTCTTTCGCAGCCGCGCTCAAGCACTCGCTGCGCCAGAACCCCGACATCATCTTGGTCGGCGAGATGCGCGACCGCGAGACGGTGCAGCTGGCGCTGGCCGCGGCCGAGACCGGCCACCTGTGCCTGTCGACGCTGCACACCCAGGACGCGCCGTCGAGCATCGACCGCATCATCGACGAGTTCCCCACCGACACCCAGCCCAAGCTCCGCGCGCAGCTGGCGACGCTCCTGAGCGCGGTCGTCAGCCAGGTGATGCTCCCGAAGAAGGGCGGCGGGGTCGTCTGCGCCCGCGAGGTCATGGTGATGAGCTCGGCGGTGGCGACCCACATCCGCGAGGGGAAGATCCACCAGCTCTACGGCGTCATCGAGTCGGGCGCCCAGTACGGGATGCACACGATGGACCAGTCGCTGGCGGCACTCGTGGCCCGGGGCGAGATCACCTCCGAGCTGGCGATGACCAAGGCCCGCGACCCGCAGAGCCTCAAGGCCCTCATCGGCATCAAAGGCGC
>SCTT01000102.1 GCA_004322435.1 bacterium | reverse complement strand
GCCGGAGGCGTCCTGGGGTTGGGCCGGGCGGCCGCGTTGGCCGGAGCGGATCGGACCGCGCTGCTGCTGGTCGTCGAGCTCTGCAGCCTGAGCTTTCAGAAGAGCGACGTCTCGAAGAAGAACCTCGTCGCGTCCGCGCTGTTCGGGGACGGAGCGGCGGGCGTGCTGATCGGAAGCCGGGGCCGCGGCCCCCGGCTCCGGGCCCAGGAGGAGCACACCTGGCCGGGTACGCTGGACGTCATGGGTTGGGACGTCGTGGATACCGGTTTTTCCGTTCTCTTCTCGCGGAGCATCCCGCACCTGGTCCGGTCCCGGTTGAGACCGGTCCTCGATGCGTTCCTGAGGCGGCAGGGGCTGACGGCCGACGACGTCGACGAATTCCTCTGCCACCCCGGCGGAGCCAAGGTGCTCGACGCCCTGGAGGACGCCCTGGGCCTGCGGCGCGGGGCCTTGGAGCACAGCCGCCGGACCCTGGCCGACCACGGAAACATGTCTGCGCCGACGGTGCTGTTCTCGCTGAAGGAGGCCTTGCGGGGGGCGCAGGCCGGTCGGAAGTTCGTCCTGACGACCCTCGGGCCGGGCTTCAGCGCCGGCATGATGTTCATCGAGGCCTGATTCGCACCGGCGACTAGGACCGGGGAAACTGTTTGCAGCGGAACGGACATCCGTATTCGGAATGGAGGAGCACATGAAGACGACGACGATGGCGTTGTTGACGGGGCTGTTGGCCTTGGCCGGCGCGGCGTACGCGCAGCACGACCACTCGAAGATGGAGAAGGGGCACGACCACGGGTCGGCGACCGCGGCCAAGGGGGAGACGGTGACCTTGAAGGGCGAGGTCCTCGACCTGGCCTGCTACATGGCCCACGAGGGCAAAGGGGAGAAGCACGCGAAGTGCGCCCAGGCCTGCCTGACGGGCGGAGCCCCGGCGGGCATCCTCGGGGCGGACGGCACGGTGACCCTCCTCGTCGAGGACCACGAGGCGAAGAAGCCCTACAAGATGGTGCTGGAGCTGGCCGGAAAGCAGGCCGAGGTCACGGGCAAGAAGTTCACGCGCGGCGGCCTCACGGGCGTCGTCGTGTCCGCCGTCAAGAAGGGCTGAGGCCGCCGGATGAAGCTCTGGCTGCTTCATCCGATGGCCGTCCACTTCCCCGTCGCCCTGCTCTGCACGGGCTTCGCGCTCCATGCGCGGGCCCTGTGGAAAGGCGGCGGGGAGTGGACCGGCCCCGCGTCGCGCTGGCTGTTGTGGCTCGGGACGCTGGCGGCGTGGGCGACGCTGGGCCTGGGGCTGTTGGCGGAGAAGACCGCCCCTCATGTCCCGAGCGCGTGGGAAGTCCTCGAAGAGCACGAGGTCCTGGCCTATTGGACCTGCGCGGCCTTCACGGCCGTCTCCGCGGCGGCCTGGGCGCTCCTCCGGAAAGGGGACGCCGCGCCGCGCTGGGGACGCGCCGCGCTGACGGTGCTGTGGCTCGTCGGGCTGGGGGTCCTCTTCGAGACCGCCGAGCACGGCGGCGAGCTCGTCTACGAGCACAACATGGGGACGAAGGCGTCAGCGGAGTAGGAAGCCGGCCGCGCCGCCGCCGAGCACCAGCCAGGCGGAGTTGACGCCGCGGGCCGCGAGCAGATACGCCGCCGCCAGGGCGAGCAAGAGGGTCGCGGCGTCCACGACCGCCGCCCGGCCGAGCGAGACCGTCACGACCGCCATCAGCGCCAGCGAGGCGGCGTTCACGCCGTCGAGGAACGCGCGCGCGTCCGGCGAGGCCCTGAGTTTGGGGATGAGCGGCCCGCTCAGCGCGACGAACACGAAGGACGGCAGGAAGATGCCGAGCGTCGCGGCGCCGGCGCCGGAGAAGCCTCCGGCCAAATAGCCCACGAACGTCGCCGTCGTCAAGACGGGCCCCGGCGTCATCTGTCCCGCCGCGACCGCGTCCAAGAGCTGCGCCTGCGTGAGCCAGCCCCAGCGCTCGACCAAAGTCGCCTGGAGGAAGGCGAGCAGCACGTAGCCGCTCCCGTAGAGCACCGAACCGACCTTGAGGAAGAAGAGAAACAGCGGCGCCAGGCCGTAGGGGACGGCCGCCGGCGCGGCCGGCAGCAGCGCGGCCGCGGCCAGCCCGCCCGAGGAGCCCCGGCGCAAGGCGAGCGCGGCGAGGCCGGCCGCGAGGAGCACGAGGAGCTCGTCGGCGCCCAGGAAGCTCGCGGCGGCCGCCGCGGCCGTCAGCGCCGCGAGGAACCGGTCCTTCACGGCCGTGCGGGACAGCCCCCACAGAGCTTGGAGCACCACGGCGATG
>SCTT01000101.1 GCA_004322435.1 bacterium | reverse complement strand
GCAGGGCCAGGTCCAGGTCGGTGACGATGTCCGAGTTGCACACCAGCACCGGCCCTTCGCCCAAGAGGAGCGGCGCGGCCTTGAGCAGGCCGCCGCCCGTCTCGAGCACCGGATCCTCGAAGGAGACCTCGGCGCGCAGGCCGAGCTCGGGGGCCTTCTTTCGCAAGAACGCGTCGACCTGCTCCGCGTGATGGTGGGCGTTGACGACGACGGTGCCCACGCCGACGCGCGCGAGGCGCCGCAGGGCCAGCTCCAAGAGCGGCATCCCCCCCACTTTCACGAGGCACTTGGGATGCTCGTCGGTAAAAGGCTTCAGGCGCGTGCCGAGCCCCGCGGCGAGGACGAAGGCCTTCACTTCTTGTCGAGCTCGCGGTGGGAGAGCTCGACGGCCACGCCCTGCGCGCGCAAGAGGCGCGCCAAGGATTCGGCGCAGTACACCGAGCGATGCTGGCCGCCGGTGCAGCCGTAGGCGACGAAGAGGTCGGTGAAGTTGCGGCCGCGGTAGTTCTGGATGGAGTTCGTGACGAGCTCGGCGGTCTTCTCGAGGAAGGCCCGCACCGCGGGGTCGCCGGCCAGGTAGCCGACGACGTCTTCGTCCCGGCCGGTCTGGGCGGCGAAGCGGGCCTCGCGGCCGGGGTTCGGCAAAGACCGGCAGTCGAACACGAAGCCCCCCCCGTGGCCCTTCTCGTCGGCCGGCATCCCTCCTTTATAAGAGAAGCTCTGGACGCGGACGGTCAGCGACAAAGACGCCGAGCCGTACTGGCGCAGCGCCGAAGAGGTCACCAGCCGCCGCCACACCTCGGAGAGGGCGGGCAGCCGCACCGGCAGCTCGTAGGTCTGCAGCAGGCGCTCCAAGTTCCGGACCGCGTAGGGAATGCTCTGCAAGAAGTGCGTCTTGCGCTCGTAGTAGCCGCGCAGGCCGTAGGTGCCCATCGCCTGCATGATGCGCACGAGGACGAAGCCCGGGAAGCGCGCGAGGAAATCGGCCCGGTCGAGCTTGACCCGCTCGCAGGCCGCGTCCAGGTAGAGCCCCAAGAGCTGTTCGCGCAGCGCGAACGGGAGGTCGGCCTTCGCGTCGTAGAGGAGCGAGGCGATGTCGTACTGCATCGCCCCCTTGCGCCCGCCCTGGTAGTCGATGAACCAGGGCTCGCCGCCGCGCACCATCACGTTCCGGGACTGGAAATCGCGGTAGAGGAAGTGGTCCCGCGGGGCCTCGAGCAGGAAGTCGGCGAAGCGCGCGAAGTCGTCCTCGAGGGCCTGCTCGTCGAACGGGATGCCGCTCAGGCGCAGGAAGTAATACTTGAAGTGGTTCAAGTCCCACAGCATCGACTGGCGGTCGAAGCTGGCGCGCGGGTAGCAGACCGAATAGTCGAGGCCGGCGCCGGCGTCGGTCTGAAAGCGCGGCAGCGCCGCCACCACCTTCCGGTAGACCGAGAGCACCTCGGGCGCGATGCTGCCGCCGGTGCGGTTGGCGCTCAAGTACTGGAACAGGTTCGCCTCGCCGAGGTCCTCCTCGAGGTAGACGTTTTTGGCCTGGTCCTCGGCGTAGATCTCCGGCACGTTCATCTTCTGCGCGCGGAAGTGCTTCGAGAAGGACAGGAACGCCCGGTTCTCGCGCGGGTCGGGGCCGATGGCCCCGATGACGGCGGCCGTGGCGCCCCGCATCCGGAACAGGCGGCGGGCCGAGCCGTCGGCCTTCAGGGCGTCGACGGCCTCGGGAGGCTTGCCGTAGGTCCGCGCGTAGAGCTCGCGCAGCGCGTCTTCGCTCATCGTCGAGGCGAGTTTAGTATAAATACTCCATGGCCCTTTTCACCATCTTCGCGGCCGCGGCCGGCGGCGTCCTGTTCACCGAGATCGTCGGGTACTTCCTGCACATCCTGCTCCATTCGGAGAAGGTCGCCTGGCTCAGCCGCGACCACATGATCCATCACCTGAAGGTCTACTCGGTGGAGGCCGGCCTGCGCCAGCCCGGGCCCTATAAGGACTCGACGCACGGCCGTACCGCCCTGGCCGGCGTGGGCCTCGAATGGCTGCTGCCCACCGCGCTGGTCCTCGTCGGCATGCTGGCCGTCTTCCGGGTCCTCCACATCCCCGGCGCGGCCCAGGCGGTCTTCTCGGTCGCCGCGCTGACCTGGGGCAAGTTCATGTTCGGGTCGATGCACGACGCGATGCACGTCGAAGGCTTCTGGCTGTCGAACGTCCCGCTCCTCGGGACCTGGTTCCGCCACATCCGGCGGCTGCATGACATCCACCACCTCGAGTTCACCGACGACGGGCGGATGCTCACGAACTTCGGGATCAGCTTCTTCGGCTTCGACCGGCTGTTCGGGACCTATCTCCCGAAGGCGCACGCCTTCAACACCCCAGGCTACCGCGCCGCGCTCGAGCGCTACAAGTCCGTCATCGCCTGACGGCGGACGGCCGCCGCCGGCCTAGTCCCTCAGCCAGTGGCAGGTGTACCCGCCGGGGTTCTTCTGCAGGTAGTCCTGGTGGTAGTCCTCGGCCTCCCAGAACTTCTCGTAGGGGACGATGGCCGTCGTGATGGGCCGCTTCCATTTGCCCGAGGCCTGCACGTCGGCCTTCACCTTCTCGGCGACGGCCCGCTGCTCGGTGGTGTGGTAGAAGATGGCCGAGCGGTACTGCGTCCCCTTGTCGTTGCCCTGCTGGTTCAAGGTCGTCGGGTCGTGGAGCCGGAAGAAGTACTTGAGGAGCTCCTCGTAGCTGGTGAGCCCCGGGTCGAAGACGACCTGCACGGCCTCGGCGTGGCCTGAGGTCCCCTTCTTGACGTCCTCGTACTTTGGGTTCCCCACCGTGCCGCCGGTGTAGCCGACGTCGGTCTTCTTGACGCCCGGGAGCTTCCGGAGCAGTTCCTCGACGCCCCAGAAGCAGCCGCCGGCCATCGTGGCCGTCTCGGTCTTCCCCGTCGCCTTGGCGCCGGCCTTGGGCATGACCCCGGCCTTCACGAACGCCTCGCGGTAGGCTCCATAGCCCTCCTTCTCCAGGTCCTCCGCCGGGACGAACCTCATGGACGCCGAGTTCATGCAGTAGCGCAGGCCCGTCGGGGCGGGGCCGTCCGGGAATACGTGGCCCAGGTGGGAGTCCCCGTGCTTCGAGCGCACCTCGGTCCGGGTCATGAAGAAGCCCTTGTCGACCTTCTCGACGATGTTCTCCTTGGCGACGGGCCGGGTGAAGCTCGGCCAGCCGGTGCCGGACTCGAACTTGTCGACCGAGCTGAACAGCGGCTCGCCCGAGACCACGTCCACGTAGAGGCCGTGGCGATGGTTGTCCCAGTAGGCGTTCTCGAAGGGCGTCTCGGTCCCCTCCTGCTGGGTGACCTTGAACTGGAGCGGGGTCAGCTTCTTCTTGATCTCTTCGAGCGGGGGCTTCGAGTAGTTCGTCATCGGCTTCTTGTCTCCCGGCGCGCCCTGCGCGAGGGCGGCCACCGTCATCAGGATGCTCAAGGTCAGGGTTGTCTTCATGGGTTCCCTCCGCGGATAGGTGTCGGGCGGGGGCCTTCCGTTACACCGTCTCCAGGCTCGTCCCCTTGGTCTCCTCCCCGAGGGCGACGACGACGGCAAGGCCGGCGAGCACGACTGCGGCGAACTGCGCGAAGATGAGGTCCTGGCGGCCGGGATAGAGGGCCAAAAGGCGGCCCACCACCAGCGGCGCCAAGATGCCGCCCACCCGGCCGACGCCGGCCGCCCAGCCCGCCCCCGTCCCGCGCAGGGACGTGGGGTAGCTCTCGGGGGTGTACGTATAGACCACCCCCCAGGCGCCCAAATTGAAGAAGGAGATGAGGCAGCCGCAGAAGGTCACGGCCTCGGGTCCGGAGGCCCGGCCGAACGCCCAGGCGGACGCCGCGCAGCCGAGCATGAACGCGCACAGCGTCGGCTTGCGCCCCCAGCGGTCGACCAGCCAAGCCGCGGTGAAATAGCCGGGGATCTGGGCCGCGGTGATGATGAGCGTGTACTGGAAGGACTTGACCAGGCCGAAACCCTGG
>SCTT01000100.1 GCA_004322435.1 bacterium | reverse complement strand
CGATCCAGCGCTCGGCGAAGGCCTCGGCCTCGTGCCGGAAGGCGACCGGGTCCGTCACGGAGCGCTTCGAAGCCTTCTTCTCCTTGAGGAGGGCGTGCTCGATGGGGAGGCCGTGGCAGTCCCAGCCGGGGACGTAGGGCGTGCGCTTGCCCATCATCGCCTGGGACTTCACGACGACGTCCTTCAAGACCTTGTTGAGCGCGTGGCCGATGTGGATGTTGCCGTTGGCGTACGGCGGGCCGTCGTGGAGGACGAACGGGGGGCGCCCCGCGGCGCGGGCCGCCATCTTCTCGAACACGCGCGCGGACTCCCAGAACGCGAGCCGCTCGGGCTCGCGCTTGGGCAGCTCGGCGCGCATCGGGAACTCGGTCTTCGGGAGCTGGACCGAGTCGGAGTACTTGCCTTTGGTCTCTTCGGGGGCCGCCATCGGACGCTGATTCTACCAATGTTGACAGAGGCAGGATACCCGGTTACAGTCTCGGCATGCGCGGCGTCAGCGTGTCTTCGACGTTCCGGCGCCCCGTCCGGGCGGTCTGGACGGAGGCCTCCGACCCCGGCCGCTGGGGCTCCTTCGTCGAAGCCTTCGCGGGCTACGGGATGCGCTTCAACGCCGCCGTCACCGGCGGCCCCAAGGACCCTCCCGCCGAAGGGACGCAGGTGGCCATCTCGAAGTCCGGCGGCTCCGCCGTCCTCGACGGCCGCCTCGTCTGGTGGGACCCGCTGCGCGGCTTCACCGTCACCGCGCACGCCAAGGGCTGGTTCACCGGCTACCACGGGACGTTCACGGTGAAGCTCTCCGAGCTCGACGACGACCTGACTTCCGCCGAGCTGTCGATGCGCGTCGTGTTCCTCAACCGCTTCGTCGAGCTGGCCAGCCTGCTGATGCCGGTGGGCTTCCTATATAGGCGCCGCCTCGACAAGGTCCTCGCCAAGCTCGCCCCGAAATGACCGCGTTCTCGGCCCTGGCCCGGCTGGTGCGGGCCCTCCCCGAGCCTTTGGCCCGCACTTTGGTCGACCGCGTCATGGTGCGCTCCCTGATGATGGCCTGGCCTCCGAACCGGGCCGCGGCGCGCAAGAACCTCAGGCGGGTGATGTCCCACGGGGGGACGCCTCCGACGAACGACGCCCTCAAGGCCGCCCTCTCGGAGAGCCTCGGGCTCTACGCCCGGTTCCTGCTCGTCATGATGAACCACCCCGCGGAGATCCGCGCGGCCCGAGAACGGATGGACCTGGCGCTGCTCCCGGCCCTGCGCAAGCTGGGCTCCGCGCGCAAGGGCGTCGTGATGGTCACCCCGAACTACGGCCTGGTGGGCCACGCCGCCTGGGCGCTGGCCGAAAGCGGCATCCCGGTGATGCTCCCCATCCTCAACCGGGACTTCCTCGCGCACTCCCCCCCCGAGATGCGGGAGAAGGTCTTCACCGTCGGCTCCTCCGCCTCGGCCGCCCTGCGCAAGCTCCAGGGCGGGGACGTCGTCTTGACCATCGCCGACATCAACTTCCTGCCCAAACGGCGCACGACCCAGTTCTTCGGGGCCCCGGCGCCGTTGGGCTACGCCGCCGCGCGCCTGGCCGTCGCCGCGGGCTCCCCCATCCTCCCCTCCTACGCCACCGTCACCGGCGACCGCTGCCGCTTCGAGGCGGACGAACCCATCCCCACCGAAGGGCGCATGCTCGAGGCCGTGCAGGCCGACGTCGCGCGGTCGATGGAGCGCTTCATCGGGCGGCACCCGGAGCAGTGGCTCGTCTACGAGGACTTCTGGGACGTCGCGGGGATGGACCGGCGGTATGCGGTGGCGAAGCGGCTGGCGCGCTGGTCCTAATGACACGGAATGATTTACGCGCCTCGGGCGCGTGCCTTCGAGGATTGCGCAACGACGCGCAATCCTCGAAGTCCCTCTCTTTGAACGGCGAGAATCCCGAATTCAGGACGGTCCCATCCAAGGCGGAATGGTGATAAATTTTGCCTTTGAGGAATTCCCTGATAAACGACACGGATACGTTCTGAACTCCAGCTCCGCCGTTCATTGAGGGGAGGTTCGAGGATTCCCGTACGAGGAATCCTCGAACCCACGCGCCCGAAGCGCGTAAACTGCGCCGTTCCGCACACTCTGAAAACACCGCGCCCCCCGGGAATCCCCGGGGGGCGCCGCGTTTCCCGTGCCTTTACTTCGCCGGCTCGAAGGTCGGGTCGTTCTTCTTGTTGTCCGGCGACTCGGCCTCCACGGCCTCGTGCACCGACGTGTCGGGGTGGGCCACCTGGTCGGGCTTCTGCGCCGAGCAGTTGTCCACCTTCGTGCCCTGGTTCGTCGCCTGGTCGGCGCATTCGTCGACGATCTCGCCCTGGTCCTTCTGGCCGCTCTCGTCGGCGATCTTCTTGCCGTCGTTCTTGGCCTGGTTGGCCATGTTGGCCGACATCCCGAGCATCATCATGCCCATCGCGATGAGCGCGAGGCCGGCGCCGAGGAGGGCCCAGCCGATGGGGAAGGTGGTGTGGTTGCCCATCAGCGCCAGGCCCATCGCGACGAGGGCCGCGCCGATGGCGAGCATCATCATGCCGAGCTTCTTTAAGGCCGCGGCCTGGTCGCCCTTGCCCTTGGCCGCGTCCATGTCGCTCTGATAGGGGGTGACGTTGGTGCCGGGCGGCATGTCGGGCACGCCGGGGTCCTGCACGCCGGAGCCGGGCGGCACGACGATGCCGTCGCCGTCGATGCCGGCCAGGTTCCCCCCGATGGACTTGCCCTGGTCGAAGGCGTCGGCGGAGAAGGTGCGGGCCTCGGAGGCCGTCATCGAGTCGGCCCCGGCGGCCGACATGTTCTTGGCGAGCTTGAGCTGGCCGACCGCGCGCGAGGAGCGGCCGCGCATGTTGCTCAGGCGGCTCGAGGTCAGGGCGCGCTTGGCCTTGGACATCCCGCCGAGCTTGCCGGTCTTGGCCTGCGGGAGCTTGGTCTCGGCGAAGGACTTCTTGAGCGCGAAGCCGCCGGCGTCCTTGAGGCGCGGCGCTCCGGAGCCGCCGCTCAGCTGGCTGACGTCCCCGGTCATCTTCTTGACGAAGCCTTCGCGGTTCAAGCCCCCGCCCATCAGCTGGGAGACGTCGGGCATCTCGAACTTGGGGGCCTCGGGAGCCTTGGCTTGCTCGGCGGGAGCGTCCGCGGCCTCGGGCGCCGGCTCCTCCTTCGGAGCGTCCGCCTTGACCGGCTTGCCCTGGTCCCAGAGGATCTCGCCTTTGTTGGCGCCCGCCAGATAGCCCAGAGAGCGGTCCTTCGGCGCGTCGATGACGATGCCGGAGCCGGAGATGCCGGCCATAGAGGGGTTCGCGGCGCCGGTCGGGGCGTCGCCCCAGCCGCCCATCAGCCGGGCCCCGGCCGCGAGCATCAGCGCTCCCCAGGCCGCGAGGCCGGCGCCGACCAGGAACTTGCCCAAGGCCCCCGCGAAGAGGCCGCCGAGGAAGGTGGTGGGTCCGCCGAAGGCTCCGGAGACGGAGGCGGCGAGGCGCGAGAGCATCCCGCTGCGCATCGCCAGCGACGCGCCGACGCGGCCGGCCCCCTGGCCGGCCACGAGGCCGGGCGCGCCGGAGCCGGACCCCGCGTACCAAGGCGCACCGGCTCCCTTCTTCTCCTCCTCTTTCTCCTTGAGGACGGGGATGTCGGGTTCCGGCAGAGCGCGTTCGGGGGGCGTCTCGATGGCCGACTTCGTGTCTTTTCCAAACCGGCGGCCGCGGCGCTGTTCCTTCATGTCCCCAGTGTGGGGGTCTTTCGGCCCGGAATCAAGGGCCAAAGGACCTAGGCCTAAAGGCCTATATTTGGGCTGTTCTGACCGCCCCGGAGCTAATGTATAATCGCGCCATGCTCACTCTCATCGCCGTCTGCCTGGTCCTGCTGACGATCGCCCACGTCGCCGCCGCCATCGTCGCGGTCACGGTCCTGCTGCAGGTCCGCCGGGCCGCGGACGCCGTCGAGGTCGTCGCGTACCAGGCCCAGGACCAGGTCTCCCGCATCGGCGAGGCCACTCGGAAGGTCGAGAGCCTGGCCGGGACGCTGGGCTCCGGCTGGGTGAAGGCGGGCACCGCGATTTTAGGGATGGCGCTGGCGATCTGGACCGCCCGGCGCCGTTCGGACGCGTAGCGG
Source organism: bacterium (assembly GCA_004322435.1). GTDB lineage: Bacteria > Elusimicrobiota > Elusimicrobia > UBA1565 > UBA1565 > SCTT01. Next base: position 3,532 of record SCTT01000100.1, on the reverse strand, counting down.
AGGAAACATGGCCGACAACAACACGGGCGAGAACATCATGGCGCTCTTCATCGGGGCGCTCGTCGGCGGGGCGTTGGGCATCCTGTTCGCCCCCCGCAAGGGCTGCGAGACCCGCGAGGCGATCGCCGACTGGCTCGAGGAGAAGCGCGAGAAGACCAAGGAGTTCGTCCAGCACGAGAAGGAGACCCTCCACGCCAAGAAGGACCAGATGGAAGCGGCCTGGGAAGCCGGCAAGAAGGCCTACCGCGAGAACGCCTAGTGCCGTCCGTGCTCGACTCCCTCAAGCGGTTCTTCGAGGACCGCAGGTTCTCCGCGCGCCTGGAGTTCCTGCGGGACCTCCCGCTGTGCGAGGGCCTGCGCCGCCACGAGCTCGGGTCGCTCCAGCAGTCCTTCCATAGCCGGGTCTACAAGGAGGGCGAGGCCCTGTTCCTCGAAGGGGACATCGGGCGCGCCCTGTTCATCGTCGAGTCGGGCAAGGTCGAGCTCACCAAGCGCGGCCCCGACGGCTCCCCGCAGCGCATCGCGGAGCTCGGGCCGGGGTCGCTGTTCGGCGAGATGGCGCTCCTCGAGCAGCTGCCGCGCTCGGCCTCGGCCATCGCGGTGGAGAAGTCCGAGATGCTGCTGCTCTACCGGTCGAAGCTCGACGAGATCCTGCACTATCACCCGCGCATCGGCGTGGCGGTGATGCGGCACCTGGCGCGCCTGCTGTCGGCGCGCCTGCGCCGCGTCTCGGACCAGGTCACGACCGCCGGGGCCTCGTTCTCGCGATAATGCCCCCCCGCCGCCCCCCCACGCCGCCCTGGTGGACGCTGCTGATCCTCGCGGCCATGGCGTGGGGCTTCTACCACCTGCACGACGCGCTGGTGCCGTTCCTGCTCAGCTTCGCGCTGGCGTTCTTGCTCAACCCGGTCGTCCACTGGTTCGAGGTCCGCGGGTTCCGGCGCGAGCAGGTCGTGATGGCCATCTACCTGGTCGTCGCCGGCATCATCACGATGACGGCGAACTGGGTGCTCCCGGCCGCCACGCGCGAGCTGGCGCTGCTCGAAGGGAAGGTGCCGGGCTACATCACGCGGGCCAAGGAGCTCGTCGGCGCGGCGCAGTTCGCCGTGGCCCATCGCCTGCCGTTCGGGGCCCACGTGGTCGAGTCCTGGAACCTCAAGCTCTACGAGCCCGTGATGGACCAGCTGCCGAAGATCCCCGCCTACGTGCTGGGCCTGGTCCCGCTCTTCTCGCTGCTGTTCCTCGTCCCGTTCATCACCTTCTTCATGCTGATGGACGCCCCGACCTTCCTGCAGAAGGGCATCCAGATCCTGCCGAGCCGCTACGTCGAACAGGCCCTGCACCTCTTAAGCGAGCTCGACGCGGCTCTGGGCAACTACATCCGCGGCGTCCTGATCATCGCGGGCGCCATCGGGGTCGCGTCCTACGTCGGGCTGGTGGCGCTGGGCATCAACTATCCGCTGGCCATCGCGACGTTGGCCGGCATCTCGAGCCTCATCCCCTACCTGGGGGCCGTCATGGGGATGGCCGTCGGCGGCGTCATCGCGTTCTTCCAGTTCCAGAACCTGGCGATGCCGCTCAAGGTCGCCGTCCTCTTCGTCGGCATCCGCCTCGGCGACGAGGCCATCGTCCAGCCTTTCGTGGCCAAGCACTCGGTGCACCTGCACCCGATGGTCTTCTTGTTCGCGCTGATGGCCGGCGGCAAGGTCTTCGGCTTCATCGGCCTGGTCTTCGCCGTGCCCGCGGTGTGCATGCTGAAGGCCGTCGTCTCGGTCGCCTGGGACTGGTACGTCAGCGAGGCGCAGATGGTCCTCGACCAGGGCGTCGACGGCTCCGAAGTCCCCTACTGTTAGTCGGCTTTCAGCACGGACTGCAGCCGCTGCCGGATGTCCGGGGGCAGCTTCGAGGGCTTCCACTGCTCGTTTAGGACGGCGTGGCGCGTGAACCCCCGCGCGACGAGGCGCCCGCCCTCGTCGACGTTCACCAGCTCGTTCTGGAAGCAGACGCTGGCGGGGCCCAGCCAGGACACCCAGGTGCGCAGGCGCAGCTGGTCGTCGTAGCGGCACGGCGCGAGGTACTGGGCCCGGGCCTCGACGGCGGGCAAAAAGAAGCGCCGCTCCATCTCGATGTCGCGGTAGCGCAGGCCCAGCGCGCGCAGGAACTCGGTGCGGCCCAGCTCGAAGTAGCGCAGGTACGTGCCGTAATAGACGATGCCGAGGCGGTCGGTGTCGGCGTAGCCCACGCGCAGGTCGAACACGTGAGCGTGCCCGTCGAAGCCGCCGACGGGGGCGGGGGCCGGCGTGGGCGCGGGGGCCGGGGGCGGCGGCATCGCCCCGAAGCCCGCGACCTGTTTGGGGAACGGCGCCGGCGGCGGCGTCATCGGCCCGAAGAGGCCGCCGCTCTTGGCGGGAGCCGGCGCGGGCGCCGGCGTGGGGGCCGGCATCGGCATCCCCGCGGGCGGCGCCATCGGCGGCGGCGTCGGCAAGCCGCCGAGGCCCGCGAAGTCGTCGACCGGCGCCGGCGGCCGGGTCTTCGGCGAGAGCTCCACGGGGCGGGAGCGCGTCGTCACGGGCCCCGTCACGTGGCCGCCGAGGATCTTGTCCAGGACCTTCCGCAGCTGCCCGACGGAGATGGGCTTTTTCAGGAAGTACGTGTTCGGGGTCGAGCGGATGACCTTCTTGACCTCCTCCACCGTCGCGGCGGTCAGGAAGATGATGGGGGTCTGCGCGGTCACCGAGGACGTGCGCAGGCGCTCATAGACCCCGGCGCCGCCTCCCGCGGGCATGTTGAAGTCGAGCATCACCGCGTCGGGACGGCTCTGGTGCGCCTGGAGGACGCCCTGCAATCCGTCGAAGGCCGCCGCGACGCGGAAGCCCAAGGTCTCCAAGCCCTCCTTGATGGCCGCGACCAAGGTCTGGTCGTCGTCGATGATGAGGATGCTCTTGTCCGCCATGCCCCCCAAATATGTGGGAAATCCTTCTCTTTGTCCATACCCACCCCCTCCTATTCCCGAGAGGCCCATCCGGGAATGGGCCCAATGACAGGCCCCCTGTGGGCCCATGGCTCCTCTCGCGCAGGCCGCGTATTCCTTATAAATGGGGGGTTGGAGCTTGACGACGGTCAATGTCGAGAGTCAAAGGGAGACCGACGATGATCACGAAGTCCGAGAAGAAGGGCATCCGGCAGCTGACGGCGTCCGCCGTGGCCGCCGCCCTGCTGGTGACGTCCCCCGGCCCGCTGGCCACGCGCGCGTTCGCGCAGCTCGCCTCCGGCGCCGCGGCCTCGGGACGGGCCGCGAACGTGGTCCCCGGGAACATCGGCGCCTCCGCCGGAGCGAAGACGTTCTCCCCGTCTCTCTCGGCCCCGACCCTCGCCCCTGTGTCCGCCCCCTCGCTCGTCCTCCCGACCGTGTCCGCGCCGCTCGCCCGTCCCTCGGCCGCCTCCCCGGCCCGGGCCGCGGTCGCCGCGCCGGCCGCCGTCGCCGCCCCGGCGTCAATCCCTCACCCCACCCCTCTCCCGCAAGCGGGAGAGG
>SCTT01000010.1 GCA_004322435.1 bacterium | reverse complement strand
GGGTCGCCAACCCCTTCTCGGTCAGCACGCAATAGGGGGACTGGATGACGACGCTCCGCTGAGCGGCGGCCGCCGCCGAGAGGATGGTCCGCGTCGTCACCCCGCTGCCCGCCAGCCCTTCGTCGCCGAGGTTCTTGCCGGGGATATCCGACACGAAGCGGGCGTCGGCCCAGACGAGGCCTTTGAAAAGCTCCGGAAACCGGTCCGGGAGGTGCTCGGCCGCGGCGCGGACCTCGGGGGCGAAGTTCGCCGGGTCCGCCGCGTAGGCGCGCAGTTCCGCGCGGATTGCCGAGACGCGCTCCGGCGTGGGCGCCGGGAGGGCGGCCAGCGCCGTCTCCACCGGTACGCTCAACGGATGCTCCCAGAAGCGCGCGAAGCTCGCGGCCATCTGCCCGGCGGCCGGCCCCAGGACCAGCACGTCCCGGTCGCGGAAGTTGTAGGCGTGGTCGTAGTCGAAGTACTCGTCGGCCACGTTGCGCCCGCCGGTGATGGCGGCGGCCCCGTCCACGACGAAGGTCTTGTCGTGCATGCGCTGGTTCACCGCGCGCAGGCTCTTCACCGAGTTCCACAGCCGTTTGAGGCGGTTCTGGCCGAGGTTCAGGTTCGGGTTGTAGATCTTGATGTCCACGTTGGGGTGGGCCGCCAGGGCGAGCAGGCGGTCGGTGGGGGCGTCCACCATCAAGTCGTCTACGATGACGCGCACGCGCACCCCGCGCTCGGCGGCGCGCAGCAGGGCCTCGGAGGCGAGGATGCCCACGTTGTCGGCCGTCCAGATGAAGTACTGCGCGTCGATGGTCTTCGAAGCGCGCTCGATCAGCCAGAGCCGCGCGAGCAGCGAGTCCTCGCCGCGGTCGAGGACGAACAGGCCGGATTTGCCGGGGTGCGCCTTCGTGAGCGGCGCGACGAGGGCGTCGACCCCGGCGGCCCGGAGGCCGGGCCCCCCGGCGGAGGCGGGGGCCGCGAGGAGGGCGGCCAGGAGGAAGGGAAGCGGTCTCACCTAAGGGCCCCCGCCGCGGAGGAAAGCGCGCGCGGCGACGCGAAGCGGGCGGCCGGGTCCGCGGCCAGGGCGGTCTTAAAGAACAGGTCCATGCCGGCCGGGAGCGCGGGGGCCAGGGTCCGCGGCGCCGCGAAGCGTCCCGCGCGCTTGTCGGCCAGCGCGTCCGCGCCGGCGAAGGGCGGCCGGCCGGTCAGCATGCGGTAGAAGCAGGCGGCCAGCGCGTACGTATCGGAGGAGGCGTCGGGGGCGCCGATCTCGCGCTCAGGGGCCATGTAGTCGAAGCGGCCGGGGACCTCCAGGCTGCTGACCCGCGCGAGCGTCCCGCGGGCGACGGCGGCGAACCCCAGGCCCTTGAGCTTGGCCGAGCCGTCCTGGGCGACCAAGATGTCCGACGGGCGGACGTCGCCGTGGACGAGCCCGGCCGCGTGGGCGGCCTCGAGGCCTTCGGCGACCGGGGCGAGGGCCTTGAGCGCCGGCGCGAAGCCCAGTGTCCCCGTGCGGGCCAGCAGGGCCGCCAGCGACGGGCCGTCCACGTACTCGAAGACGAGATAGGCGTGCCCGCCCTGGCGGGCGAGGGTGTGCAGCGCGACGAGGCCCGCGTGGCCGAAGGCGGCCGCGGCCCGCGCCCCGGCGGCGAGGCGCTGGGCGTCGTCGGGGACGGCGAGGAGCTCCGGGCGCAGGCGCTTGAGGGCCACTCGGCGCCGGAGGGTGTTGTCGAAGCCTTCGTAGGTCTCTCCCAGCGAGCCGCGCCCGAGCAGGCGGCCGACGGTGAAGTCTCCCGATGGGGCGGGGAGGGCCGGCGCGGACCGCCGACGGAAGGCCCACGCCGCGCCGGCGGCCGCGAGCGCGGCGGCCCCGGCCGCCGTCGCCGCGCCGCGCGCCCCCCGGAAGGGCTTCGGAGCGAGGGCCTGGCTCAGCGCGGCGTCCCCGTCCACCTTCTCGGGGAAGTATTCTCCTTTGAGCTTCTCTTTGAGGCGGCAGAGCCGTTCCAACTCGCCCGCCAAGGGGGGGAGGGCCTTCACCGCTTCGGCGAAGGGCACCGCCTTATCGTGCGGGCCCATGCTCCGCGAGAAGGCCGCGAGCTTCACGGCGTCGATGGTCCGCCAGTGTCGGCCGCACCGCTCGTCCGCGTCCTCGATGAGCGGCCCGATGCGGGCGGCCAGGGCTCCTCGTCGCTCGAGGGCCTGCGTCGGGGGCGCCGTCGCCGCGGCGCGGAATTCGGCCACCAAGGCGGTCATCCGGGAGCAGTCGTCGGCGAGCGCCGCCTTGTCCTCGGACAGGCCGTCCATCGCCCGGGCCAAGGACTCTTCGTCGGGGATGACGACCGGCCCCTGGGCGGGCTTCGGCGCCGCCGGGGGGGGAGCGGCGGCTCGGGAGTCCCGTTCGGCTTTGAAATCCGTGATGAACTTGTCGTTTAGGTGGCAGAGCCGGCTGTGCTCGGCCTCGAGCGGGATGAGGCGGTTGGCCGCCTCCGCGAAGGCGACGGCTTCGGGGCCGGGCTTCAGCATGCGGGAGAGGGCGCCGATGTTGACGGCGTCGATGTACTGCTGCTCCCGGTCGCAGAGCATGTTCGCGCGGTCGAGGACCGCTCCGTAGCGCGCCCAGAGCTCCTCGCGCCGAGCCGCCTCCCGGGCGCCTCGGTACTCCGGGAGCAGCTCCTCCAGCGAGCGGCACTCGCCGTCATGGGCCTTCTCGTCGTCGGCGATGGCGGCCATAGCCCGTTCGAGGTCGGCCGCGTCCTTCAGGATGGGGAGCGGCGGGCGCGCGGCGGCCGGGAGGGCCGCCAAGACGCACAACGCCAGGGCGTTCAGAACGGGAAGAGGACCTGCGGGCAGGCGATGACGGGCCCGCGGGGGTCCCAAGGATCGGGCTGGCGGACGGCGGTGCGGCGCTCGCTGCCGTCGTTGCAGGAGTACACGCACTCGTCTTTTTCGATGGTCCGGAGGGTGCACATCGTGGCCTTGGCCAGCTGGGCCTCCGGGGCGAAGGCGGCGGAGGCCTGGCC
>SCTT01000099.1 GCA_004322435.1 bacterium | reverse complement strand
AAGATGCGCGCGCCGTCGGCGTACATCCGCTCGACCTGCGCGATCCACTCGACCGGGGCCGAGATCTGGCGCGTCATGAGCTCCCGCACCTTCTTGGCGTCCTTGGGGTAGTAGCCGGCGGTGACGTTCGAAAGCACCGGGATGCGCGGCGCCTGAGGGGCGATGCGCTCCAAGAAGCGCGCGAAGGGCTCCGAGGCGGGGGCCACGATCTCCGAGTGGAACGCGTGGGAGACCTCGATGAGCTGGGCCTGCACGCCCTCGGCCTGGAAGAGCTTCACGGCCTGGTCGACGGCGGAAGACGCGCCGGCGATGACGGTCTGGATGCGGCAGTTCTTGTTGGCGGCGATGACGTAGCCGTCGACCTTCTTGAGGACCGCCTCGACCTTCTCCACCGGCCAGGCGACCGAGGCCATCTTGCCGTTGTCCGAGACCTTGACCCCGGCCATCTCGCGGCCGCGGGCGCTGACGGCGTCCAGGGCCTGCTCGAAGGTGAGGACGTCCGCGGCGACGAGGGCGCCGTACTCGCCGAGGCTGTGGCCGGCCACCATGTCGGGCTCGACGCCCAGCTGGCGCAAGAGGCGGAGGATGGCGATGTCGGCGGTGAGGACGGCGGGCTGGGTGATCTCGGTGCGCTTGATGCGCTCGGCCATATCGGCGAGCTTCTCGGGCGTCTCGCCGCCCTTCGTGAAGAGGATGTCCGAGAGGGGCTCCCCGATGAGGCGCGTCATGATGCGGTCGGCCTCGGCGAAGGTGTCCGCGACGACCTGGTATTTCTCGCGCAGGTCCTTCATCATGTCGACGTACTGCGAGCCCTGGCCGGGGAACAGGAACGCGACCTTGGGCTTGCCCGCGGTGCCCTGGCCCACGTGGATGCTCTTGGGCTTGAAGTTCGGCGGCGCCTTCTGCCAGATGCCGGCGCTCCGCGACTTGAGCGCGAGCGCGGCCTTTTCCTTAAGAGCCTTGGCGGATTCCGCGGCGAGGCTCAGGCGCACGGGCTGGGCCACGGGGTTTTCCGTGTTGACCTTCGCGGCGTAGGAGCTCAACGGCCCGTCCGCGGGCGCTTCGGCCGCGAGGCGCTCGAGCCGGTTGAACACGGCGGTTTCGTCGGCCCCGCCCAGGCAGAACGCCTCGCCGCCGAGGCCGGGCTCCATGGCCTTGGGCGGTCGGGAAGCTTCCGCGGCCGACAAGAGGGCCTGCGACGCCGCGGCCAGGCTGGGGACCCACTTCGTGGTCTCCGGCGTGGCCTCCTCGAGGGTGACGTGGAAGTTGGTGCCGCCGAAGCCGAAGGCGGAGACGTTGGCGCGGCGAGGCTTGCCTTTCGAGTCCCAGGCCTTCGCGTCCGTGTTGACGTAGAACGGGCACTTCTTCCAGTCGACCGCGGGGTTCGGGGTCTTGAAGTTGATGGAAGGCGGCAAAGTCTTGTGGTGGATGGCGAGAGCGGCCTTGAGGAGGCCCGCGGCACCCGCGGCGGCCTTAAGATGCCCGATCTGCGACTTGACCGAGCCCAGGGCGATGGAGCCGGGGGCGGCATCGGCGAAGAGCTCGGCGGCGGCGGTGACCTCGACGGCGTCGCCGACCGGGGTCGAGGTGCCGTGCGCCTCGATCAGGCCCACGTCCTTGGGGCCGTAGTTGAGGCCCTCGAACGCGCGCTCCATAGCGAGCTTCTGCCCCTTGGGGTTGGGCGCCGTGATGCCCTTGCCGCGGCCGTCGGAGGACGCGCCGATGGAGCGGATGAGCGCGTAGATGCGGTCGCCGTCCTTCTGTGCGTCGGAGAGGCGCTTCAAGACCAAGACGCCGCAGCCCTCGCCCATCACGAAGCCGTTGGCGCCGGCGTCGAAGGGCCGCGAGCCGTCGGCCGAGAGCGCGCCGATCTTGGAGAACTTGACGTAAGCGGGCGCCGCCATCATCTGGTCGACGCCGCCGGTGACCGCCATGTCGAACTGGCGGAAGCGCAGGCCGTTGACGGCCTGGGAGAGCGCGCCCAAGGACGCCGCGCAGGCGGCGTCGACGGTGAAGTTGGCGCCGTTGAGGTTGAAGGTGTTGGCGACGCGGCCGGCGATGACGTTCGAGAGCTCGCCCGGCATCGTGTCCTCGGTGATGGACATGAGGCCCGACTTGACCGAGGTCTCGACCTCGGCGGATATGGCCTCGCGCTGGGCGGAGGGGAGCTTGCCGAACGCCGCGGACTGGGCCAGGCGCTCGAGATACATCGCGGTGTAGACGCGCAGGTCGGAGGCTTCCTTCTTAGGGCCGCCCATCGAGTTGCCGAAGATGACCGCGCAGCGCCCGCGGTCGAACTCCTTCGTCTCGTAGCCGGCGTCCTTCAGGGCCTCGGCGGTCGCGGCCACGGCCAGCTGCTGGACGGTGTCCATCTGCTTGGCGACCGGGGGAGGGATGCGGAGCTTTAAGGGCTCGAAGGCGAAGTCCAGCACGAAGCCGCCGATCTTGGAGTAGGTCTTGTCCGCGGCCTTGCGGTCGGCCGACCAGTACAGGCGCCAGTCCCAGCGGTCCGCGGGGACCTCCACGATGGAGTCCACCTTCCCCACCACGTTCTTCCAGAAGGAAGGGACGTCTTTGGCTCCGGGGAGTACGCCTCCGAGGCCGACGATGGCGATGGGTTCGGTGGGGTCCAGGGGAAGGGGCATTGGGTGGCGGTCTCCTAGTGGTTTCGGATAAGGTCCGGCCAAGATACCAAATCCGGCCAGGGGGGGTCAATAGGCGGGAGGTGCCAGGCTTAAGAGATGGGGAGTCATGGCGGGTCTTGATTTAAATCAATATTCGGACACGGCCGGTCTGGCGCCGGTCTTCGGCCTCTGAATAACTTAAGCCTGGCACTTTCATCATGCCGGGCCTTCTGGCCTAACACCGGCGTAGGGCCGTTATGCCGCGCCGGTCTCCGGGCGTTGGATTTGCTCCGCGGATTCATTGACACCTCGAAGGTATTACGATAAACTTTCGCCGCTCATGGGTGAGATCTTCTCCGACGTCTGGGTGTTGGCGTCCGCCGCAGGTCTGCTCTTTAGCGCGGCGGCCCTGCCGTTCCTCATAAAGAAGGCGCGTTCGGCGACGGCGTCTCCGCTTCCCGGGGCGATGACCGTCGCGCCGTTTGAAGAAGACGAGCCCATCCCCGTCGTGAAGGAGCCGAAGGCCGAGAAGGCGCCCGAGCCGGCCCCGGCGCCCGTCGACGCTTCGCCCGCGCGCGCCGAAACCCCTGACCGGGCGAACGTCACCGGCCCGGTCGGCCGCGGCGAGAAGTTCGTCGGCGAGATCATGGGCCGCATGTCCCACTTCGAGACCGAGATCCACGAGCTGCGCTCGCAGGTCCAGGGATTCTCGGAGGCGCACGACAAGGAGTTCAAGCTCCTTCTCCAAAAGATGACGGATTTCCAAGCCGAGCTGCACAGGGACCTGCAGGCCCGCGCGGCGTCTCCCGCGCCGGCTCCGGCCGCCAAGCCGCCCGCGGCGGCGCCGAAGCCCGC
>SCTT01000098.1 GCA_004322435.1 bacterium | reverse complement strand
TGTCCTTGATCCTCATCGCCGCCCTCGTCGGGGCCATCGTCTTCACCCGCCCCGACGCCGAGGGGGAAGCGTGAGCTTGGCCCACTACCTCGCGGTCTCGGGCCTGCTCTTCTCGGTCGGGCTCTTCGGCGCGCTGACCCGCCGCAACGTCATCGGCATCCTGATGGGCATCGAGCTCATGTTCAACGCGGCCAACCTCAACCTGGCCGCCTTCAACCGCTTCCTGCACCCGGTCGGCGTCGCCGGCAACGCGGTGTCTTTGTTCATCATGGCCGTCGCCGCGGCCGAGATCGTCGTGGGCCTCGCGCTCGTGATGGCCATCTACCGGAACCTCAACACGGTCTACGTCGAGGACATGAACCTCCTCAAGGGATAGCATGCTCGAACACGTCTACCTCATCCCCATCCTGCCCTTCGTCACGGCCTTCCTGATCGTCTTCCTTGGGAAGGAAGGCCCGCACTCGAAGATGCCCTACCTGGGGCTCGGGGTGATGTTCTGGTGCCTGCTGCAGGCCTCCTGCATCTTGGCCCAGGCCGTGTCGGGGGCGGCGACCCTCCCTTACTACAAGACGATGTCCTGGTTCTCCTTCGGCGACTTCGAGATGACCCTGGGCGTCCTCATCGACGGCCCCGCCGCCTTCGTCCTCTTCGTCGTGACGCTCGTGAGCTTCCTCGTCCAGCTCTACTCCTTGGGCTATATGCACGGCGACCCGCGCTTCAAGCGCTACTACGCCTACCTGTCGCTGTTCACCTCGGCGATGCTGGGGCTGGTCGTCAGCTCCAACCTCCTCTCGCTCTTCGCCTGCTGGGAGCTCGTCGGCCTGGCCTCCTACCTCCTCATCGGCTTCTGGTTCGAGAAGCCGGGCCCGGCGTACGCTTCGAAAAAGGCGTTCATGACCACGAAGCTCGGCGACTGCGGCCTCTACGTGGGCCTCTTGCTCCTCTTCGCCTCCCAGGGCACCTTCGACCTGCAGATGCTCCAGTACCGCGTCAGCCAGGACATGATGCCCCTCGAGGTCGCCACCGGGGTCGGCCTGGGCTTCTTGTTCGCCGCGATGGGCAAGTCGGCCCAGATCCCGCTCTTCATCTGGCTGCCGGACGCGATGGAGGGCCCCACGCCCGTCTCCGCGCTGATCCACGCCGCGACGATGGTCGTGGCCGGCATCTACCTGGTCGCGCGCACCATCTTCATCTTCAACGCCGCCCCGCTCGCGATGGGCGCGGTGGCCTGGACGGGTCTGTTGACCGCCTTCTTCGCCGCGACGATGGCCGTCACCGCCTACGACATCAAGCGCGTGCTCGCCTTCTCCACCATCAGCCAGCTCGGCTACATGATGCTGGGCCTGGGGGTGGGGGGGTACTCGGCCGCCCTGTTCCACCTGACGACCCACGCCTTCTTCAAGGCCCTTCTGTTTTTGGGCGCGGGCTCCGTCATCCATGCCGTGCACTCGAACGACATGCGCGACATGGGCGAGCTGCGCCACAAGATGCCCGTGACGACCATCACCGTCGGCATCGCGACGGCCGCCATCGCGGGCGTCCCGTTCCTCTCCGGCTGGTACTCGAAGGAAGCCATCCTCCACGCCGTCTACGCCCACGACCCCCTGATGTGGTTCATCGCCATCCTCACCGCGGGTCTGACCGCCTTCTACATGTCCCGCCTGTTCTGGCTGACCTTCTTCGGCAAGGCCGGCGACCACCACAAGTGGGACCACGCTCACGAGTCCCCGGCCACGATGACCGTCCCGCTGGGCATCCTGGCGTTCCTCTCGCTCTTGAGCGGCATCGTGCTCGACAAGACGGGCGTCTTCGCGCGCCTCGTGAACCTCGAGGGCCTGCTGCGCGCCCCGGGCGAGGCCCTGGGGGCCGTCGCCGAGCACGCCGCGGAGCACGCCGGCGAGGCCGCCGAGGCGGTCGGGGCGGCCGCCGCCCATGCCGGGGCCCACGCCGGCCACCACCCGCCCGAGTTCCTCCTCCCCGGCGCCGCCCTCTTCGTCGCCTTCGCGGGCATCTTGGGCGCCTGGAAGCTCTACGCGTCGGGGGACTACTCGCTCGCCAAGTCCCTGCGCGAGCGCTTCGCGCCCGTCGCCGAGACCCTCGAGCGGCGCTACTACTTCGACGACTTCTTCCTGTGGATGGTCGACCTCTCCGACATGCTGGCCCGCGCCTTCTTCTGGATCGACGCGAACATCATCGACGCGGTCTTCGTGGACGGCTGGGCCGCGCTCAGCCGCGCCATCGCCTCCGTCCACAACTGGGTCGACAGCCGCATCGTCGACGGCGCCGTCGACGGCGTCGGGCTCATCACGCAGGACGCCGGCCGCGGCCTCCGCCGCCTCGTCCGCGGCCAGACCCAGGACTACCTGCTTTACGCCGCAGTCTCCGTCGCCGTTTTGGCCGTCATAATCACCACGAGGTAACACGCGATGGGCATCCTTTCTCTGATCACCTTCCTGCCTCTTCTGGGGGCCCTCATCATCTTGGTCCTCCCCCGGGAACAGGTCAAGGCCGTCCGCGCGGTGGGCGTCCTCGCCACGCTGGCCTCGCTGGCCGCCTCGCTCTACGCCCTGTCCCAGTTCCACCCCGGCGACGCCGCGGCCGGCCAGCTGCCGATGCAGTTCTTGGAGAAGTTCTCCTGGATCCCCTCCTTCGACGTCAACTACTTCATGGGGGTCGACGGCCTCTCCCTCCCGATCATCCTCCTGACGACCCTCCTGTGCTTTTTGGCCGCGGTCTACTCGGCCTCCATCGAGGAGCGCGTCAAGGAGTTCTACTTCTGGTTCCTCATCCTCGAGGTCGGGATGCTGGGCGTCTTCTGCGCCCTGGACCTCTTCCTGTTCTACGTGTTCTGGGAGCTGACGCTCGTGCCCATGTACTTCCTGATCGGCGTCTGGGGCGGCCCGAAGAAGGAGTTCGCGGCCATCAAGTTCTTCTTGTTCACCCTGTTCGGCTCGGTGTTCATGCTGCTGGGCATCCTCGCGCTCTACTTCCAGTCGAACCCCCACACCTTCGACATGCTGGAGCTGATGAAGGCCTCGGCCGGCTTCTCCCGCGAGTTCCAGATCATCGTGTTCATCGGGTTCTGGCTGGGCCTGGCCGTCAAGGTCCCCGCCTTCCCGTTCCACACCTGGCTGCCGCTGGCGCACGTCGAGGCGCCCACGCCCGTCTCCGTCATCCTGGCCGGCGTGCTGCTCAAGATGGGCGTGTACGGCCTGCTGCGCATCTCCTACAGCATCCTGCCGCTCGGCTACGAGTGGTTCCTCCCCGGGCTCATCGTCATCGCCGTCATCAACATCGTCTACGGCGCGTTCTGCGCGATGGCCCAGGACGACATGAAGAAGATGGTGGCCTACTCCTCGGTCAACCACATGGGCTACTGCCTGCTCGGCATGGCCGCGGTCTCCGACGCCGGCTTCAACGGCGCCGCCCTGCAGATGGTCAACCACGGCCTCATCACGGGCGCCCTGTTCTTCCTCGTCGGCGTCATCTACGACCGCGCCCATACCCGCGACATCAACGCCTTCGGCGGCTTGGGCGCGAAGCTCCCCGTCTACGCCGGGCTCATGGCGATGACCTGCTTCGCGTCGCTCGGCCTGCCCGGCCTGTGCGGCTTCATCTCCGAGTTCCTGTGCTTCTTGGGCGCCTTCCCGGCCTGGAAGCTCTGGACCACCGTCTCCGTCATCGGCATCCTCGTCACCGCGGCCTTCTTCCTGCGCATGATGCAGAAGGTGTTCCTGGGGCCCTTAAACGAGAAGTGGAAGGACCTCCCGGACATGAGCGCCCGCGAACTCGTCGCGGTCTCGCCGCTGGCCGTCCTGATGCTGCTGTTCGGCATCTGGCCGCGCCTGGTGCTCGACCTCATGAACCCCACGCTCAAGGTCATGACCGGCATGTTCCCGACGATGTTCCAGCTGGTGCGCCCCTGATGGACGGCCTGCGGCTGCTCTTGCCGGAGCTGGGCCTGAGCGTCATGGCGCTCCTGCTCATGGCCTGCGACCTGTTCTTCGACGCGCGCCGCGGCAAGGTCCTGATGGGCTTCGGCTTCGTCGCCGCCGGGGTCGCCTTGGGCAGCCTGGGCCTGGCCTATAACGCCCCCGACACGTATCAGGGCCTGGGCACGCTGTGGGCCGTGGACCCGCTGGGGCTGTATTTCAAGGCCATCATCCTGGCCGCCACCGTCTTCGCGCTGATGCTCTCGGTCGACTACAAGTCCCCGGACGCGATCCGCCACCCCGGCAGCTTCACGGCGCTCGTGCTCCTCTCCGCCGTCGGGCAGATGTTCCTCGTCTCGGCCACGGACCTCTTGCTGATCTTCCTCTCGCTCGAGCTCGTCTCCATCTCGAGCTTCGTCCTGGTCGGCTACGAGCGGCGGGACCTCAAGAGCTCCGAGGGCGCGATGAAGTACTTCCTCTTCGGCGCCTTCTCCTCGGCCATCCTCGTGTACGGCATCTCGCTCATGTACGCCGCGCTCGGCGGGACCAGCCTCATCGACATCGCCCCGGCGATGGACCGCGGGGTCTCCACCTCCTTCGTCGTCGGCTGCGTGATGCTGGCCGTGGGCTTCGGCTTCAAGGTCTCCATGGCGCCGTTCCACTTCTGGGTGGCCGACGCCTACGAGGGCGCCCCGACGCCCGTCACGGCCTATCTGTCCATCGCCCCGAAGGCCGCGGCGCTGGCCGTGATGCTGCGGGTGTTCACCCACCTCATCCCCCACACCTCGCTCGACCTCCAGGGCATCTTCGCCTTCATGGCCTTCCTGACCATGACCGTGGGCAACCTGACCGCGCTCTTCCAGACGAACGTCAAGCGCCTGTTGGCCTACTCCTCCATCGCCCAGGCGGGCTACCTCCTCATCGGCTTCGTCACGGGCGACACCATCGGCCGCGAGGGCCTCCTGATGTACGCCATGGTCTACGTGTTCATGAACCTGGGAGCCTTCACCGTGGCGATGGCCGTCGGCAACGAGGACGGCTACGAGCTCGAGGCCTTCGACGGCCTGGCGCGCCGCAGCCTGGGGCTCGCCCTCCTCATGGCCTTCTTCCTGCTCTCCTTGGCCGGCATCCCGCCGATGGCCGGCTTCATCGGCAAGTTCGCCCTCTTCGCCGCCGCGGTCAAGGGCGGCTACTGGTTCCTGGCCGTGACCGCGGTCTTAAACAGCGTGGTGTCGGTCTACTACTACATGTCCGTCGTCTACCACATGTTCTTCAAGGCCCCCCGCACGCTCGAGCCCGCCCGCACCGACGTCCTGATGACCGGGACCTTGGCCGTGGCCGCCGTGGGCGTGCTCGTCATCGGCCTCTACCCCGAGCCCTTCCTGGCCGCCGCGAAGCTCTCCGCGGACATGCTGCCGGCCGTCTCCTCTCACCCCTAGCGCCGTGCGCCTCGGCCTCGCCTTGGCCGCGACCCTGCTCGCGGCCCCGGCGCGCGCCGACCTGGACTTCGTCCAGGTGACGCAGGCCCAGACGAGCGCCGGCGCCGAGGGCCTGTTCGGCAAGACCTGGGTCGAGCTCCGCGGGTCCAAGATGCGCCTGGTCTCCGGCTACGCCCGCAAGGTGGAGAAGAAGGGCCGCACGCCGGACCCGCGGCGGCGCGTGCAGATCCTCGACGTCAAAGACGGGACGCGCACCGCGGTGGACCCGGCGAAGAAGGCCTACGCCGTCGCCCCGCTCGGCCCGCCGGACTACGGCCACGGCCTCGAGGCGGCGCTCGGGAGGGGGGAGACCGCCCGGCGCATCGTGCGCCACGAGCTCAAGCTCGAGAAGGCCGGCGGCACCCGCAAGCTCCTGGGCGCCGACTGCGAGCGCTGGCGGGTCACCGTCACGATGCGCCTGACCGCCTTGAACGGCCGCGAGGAGGCCGCCCGGATGGAGCAGAACCTCTGGGTCGCGCCGCTCACGGGGGAGCTCGCCAAGAACCTGATGGAGCTCATCGTCTTCGAGAACGCCTACCGGGCCGGCACCGCCGGGTCCCTCTCGCCTTTGGACCACGAGCGCTACCAGGTCCGCGAGGCCGCGGCCTACCTCCAGGTCCCCGAGGGCCAGCTGGCGGCGGTGGTGAGCGCGGTGCGCGACAAGCTGCGCGAGCTGCCCACCTACCCGGTCTCCTCCTCGGTGGCCTGGTGGCGCGACGAGGGGCGCGCCGTGCGCCCCCCCGAGCCGCCCAAGCCAGCGCCGGGCAAGGCCTTGGGGGACGTGCGCCCGAAACAGCCCGTCCCCGTCCCGCCCAAGCCCCTCCTGCAACCGCGCCGGGGCCGTCCCGCGTTCCGGGTCATCGACTGGCGCAAGGAAGAGCGGCGCATCGACGGGATGATGGAGCGCACGCGCTCCGAGTACGGCGACTTCCCGCTGGGCGGGCTCAACGGGCCCCTCCCGTCGACGACGCCCGCCGCGCCCCGGCGCCCCCGCCCCATCCCCGGCCGCCAGGTCGCGCCGCGCTTCGAGGAGGAGCTGCGGCGCATCCTGACGGACCTCGTCGCCGCCGAGGCCGCGCTCGAGGCCGCCGCCGAGCAGGTGCAGACCTCCGCGCCGTTCTTCGAGATCTTCGCCGAGCTGCACGGCCTCGAATCCCCCGCCTCCGTCGCCGAATCCCACTTCGCCCTTCCTCCGACGTACAAAAAGGTGGGGAAGGTCGATTAGCCGGTGTCAGTGTTTCGGAACTTTCGGAAACGGAAGTTCCGAAACTTCCGAAAGACTGACACCATTGGGGATTTGATATAATCGCCCGGATGCACAAGCTAGGCCTGGCGACCCTCTTCCTCCTGCCCCTGTCGGCCTCGGCCTTCGTCGCGCCGTCCCAGCAGACCACCCTCCGCGGCCTCCGCCTCGAGTCGGCCCGCTCCGCCGTCGCGGCCGCCTCGGCCTCCCCCGAGGACGCCTCCGGCGCCGCCCAGAAGGGCTTCGACGGCGGCGGCCTGCCCGTCACCGTCCGGGTCCTCGAGCCCGTCGACACCGTCCCCCTGCCGGGCGAAGGCCAGCCCGCCGCCGCGCCGGCCGCGCCCTCCGGCGAGACGCCGAAGCTCGGCGACTCCTACCACTTCGAAGGCCGCCGCTCGCCCATGCCGAACCTCACCATCTACACGCCCGTCAAGGACCCTCCGGGCCGGGAAGGCTCCACGACCTCGCCCGGCGGCGGGGGGGACTGGAAGCAGACCGCCGTCAAGGCCCTGCCCTACCTGGGCGCCGCGGCGACCATCGGCGGCCTCTTCTTCCCGCCGCTGTTGTTCCTCGGCGGGCTCCTGCTCGGCGCCTGGGGGGCGATGAAGCTCCTCTCCCGCGACTGATGCCGCCCGAAACGGACAACCTCAAGCTCGAGGAGCTCTTCCAGGACGACCAGAAGGACCGCGAGCGCGTCTATGAGACGTCCGAGGAGGTCTCGAAGCTCCACGAGCGCGACGCCTCCCGCCGCAAGCGCGTCACGGTGATGCTGGAGCTCGGCGAGGTCCGGACCAAAAACGACCTCTACCACGCCGCCGTCATCTTCCAGCACGGCACCAAGCCCGTCGACTTCTTAAACGCCCACCGCCTGTCCACTTTGGCGGCCATCCTCGGCCACCGGACCGCGCGCTGGCTCCTGGCCGCGTCCCTCGACCGTTGGCTGATGGCCATCGAGAAAGGCCAGGTGTACGGCACCCAGTTCGAGTACAACTCCACCGACCGCCAATACCAGCTCAAGCTCCCCGTCGAGGAGACCGTGTTCGTCTCCTTCGAGAAGGAGATGCTGGGCATCCCTTCGGTCAACGAGCGCCTGACCCAGCTCAACGCCCAAATCCGGAAATGACCCTCCTCGCCGCCCTGCTCGCCCTGGCCCTGACGGCCTCCGCCAAAGACGACTTAAAGCCGCTGGAGCTCCCGAAGCTCAAGGGCGCCGACTCCGAGATGACCTCACTCGAGAAGGCCGGCGACGTCACCGACCCCGAGATGCTCAAGGCCGTCGCCGGCGTCGAGTCCGACAACCTGGCCAACGCGATGTCCAAGGGCAAGACCGACGCCGAGAAGGCCGCCGGCCACCTGGCCGCCCTGATGACCTCCGCGCGCTCTTTGGCCGAGACCATCAAGGCCGACCTGTCGCCCGTGGCCGACGAGGACTCCCGGGAAGACCTGGCCCTCTCCGCCGCCGCCCTCAAGGAGAAGGACGCCGCGTTCCGCCGGGCCCTGTCGGGGGCCGAGCTCAAGGCCCCCATCACCGACGTCGAGAAGATGATGGCCCAGCGCCGCATCTATCCCGCGGCCGACCGCCGCCGCGACCTGCGCCTCGCCGAGGACTACCTCAAGGCCGCCGAGGCCAAGCGCAAGGGCGTCAAACCCTCCGCGGCCGCCCAGTCCGCGGCCGCCGCCGCCTCCTCCTTCGCCTCCGAGGCCGCCGCCCTCGACCGCCTCTCCACCTCCCTCGACGCCAAGCTCTCCGCCCGCCGCGCCTCCGACCCCGACATCTCGGCCGCCCTCGACAAGGCCAAGCCGCGGCGGCTGGCGCTCGGGGCCGACGTCGCCGCGCTCAAGGGCGAGGCGCGCCTCCTCGAGTGCGAACTCGGGCTCGCCGCGCACGACGAAGCCGATTTCGAAGCCGTGCCCGCCAAAGGGAAGGGCGGGGAGGAGGACGAATGAACTCTCTGATTCTCGCCGCCGTGCTCGCCGCGCCGCTGAAGGTAGCCCCCGGCGTCGGGACCGCGCCGCTCGTCACCCGCGTGCCGATGCTCGCAACGCTTGACCTCTCCCGCGTGACCCCCGTGGTCGCCCCGCTCGGCGACAAGGACTACCTCGTCTCCATCGCCCCTCTGCGCGGCGAGCGCGGCGCCGTGGTCGGGACCGTGGGCGGCTTGGCCGTCCTCGAGGCGCCCCAGGTCTCGGGCGACGACTGGGCCGTGACGGCCTTGCCGGCGGGCTCCAACCGCCACGAGCTGGCCGGCTCCTGGTCTCTGCCCGCCCTGCGCAAGCAGCCGCTTTCCGCGAAGCTCGGCGGCAAGGATTGGACCGTCTCCCTCTTGGGCGACGTCGACCCGGCCGTCCGCTTCGAGGCCAAGGGCAACCCCTTAGGCGGGCTCCAGCTGCCCCTCTCGGTCTTAAAGCGCGCCGTCTGGGACGCCTCCGCGCCCCTTCCGGCGCTCGGCCCCGAGTGGCGCCTGGCCTTCAACGTGGACCTCTGGCGCGGCGCCGGCATGCGCTCCTTCGTCTTCATGCGGCGGTTAGATGACGGCGCGGTCGAGTTTTACCGCACCGGCGCCGAGGCCGTGGACTCCACCCGCGCGCTCCCGCGCAAGGTGGGGCCGCTGACGCTCAGCCTCCAGCTCGACGCCGAGAACCGCCTCGTCGTCACGCGCCTCCCCTGAAGCTCACCCTGCGCCTGGCCTGGCAAAAGGCCGGCGCTCCCGCGGCCCGAGCCTTCAAGCTCCCGGGCGCCTACGAAACCGTCTCGGAATACGCCGGCCGCCTCGCGCGCTCCGGACCCTTCGCCTTGGAAGGGGGGGAGCCCGCCGCGGGGGCCAAGGTCTGGCTCTTGGACCGCGGCCCGGGGGCCAAGGTGCTCTCCTCGGAAGACGTGGCCGCGGCCCTAGGCCGCGAGAAGGACGGCGGGACTAGGGCCCTGGAGGTCGTGGTGGGCCCGCCGGACGGGTTTTCTCCGGCCGACGTATCCCGGCTCAAACCCGCCTTACGCTGGAGCTTCGGCCCCCTGACCTTGCCCCACGAGCTAGCCGCCATCGTCGCCTGCGAGCAGCTCTACCGCGCCTTCTCCATCCTCGCCCGCTCCCCCTACCACCTCGGTCACTGAACTAAAGGGTCAGGCACGTTCCGGAACTTATGGAACCAGAGGGTCAGGCACGGATTGGAACTAATCGGCGACGCGGGACACGTCGCGGGCGATCTGACGTTGGAGGGCGTCCACCGAGGCGAACTTGCGCTCGCCGCGCAGGCGGCGGACGAAGGAAACCGACACCACGCGGCCGTAGAGGTGTCCCTTCCAATTGGGGACGTGGACCTCGACGTGGCGGTGGCGCGTGCCGTCCACGGTGGGCCGCACCCCTACGTTGCAGACGGCGCGCCGCGGCTCTTTAAGCGGCCCGCCGGACACCAGCACCTCGTAGACCCCGGGGGGCGCCATAACCTCGGCCGGGACGTGGACGTTGGCCGTGGGGAAACCCAGCTTGCGGCCCAGGTGGCTTCCGTGAACGACCCGCCCGCGCAGGGTGAAGGGGCGCCCCAAGAGGCGCCCGGCCTTGGCCACGTCGCCGGCGGCCAACAGGGCCCGGATGCGGGTGGAGGAGACCTTCCGCCGCCCCATCCTCACGAGCGGCAGGACGCCCAAGGTCATCTTGCGCGCCGCGCAGGCCGCCTTGAGGAAGGCCAGATCGCCCAGGCGGCCGCGTCCGAAGGCGAAGTCGCGCCCCACCAGCAGGCCGCCCGCCCGCCAGCGGTGGACGATGTAGCTCTCGAAGAACGCCGTATGGGACATCTCGGCCCAGCGGGGCCCGAAGCGCAGGACCTCGACCCGGTCGATGCCCAGCTCCTTGAGCAGCCGCCGCCGCTCGGCCCCGCCCGTCAGGAGGGGCACCTTGAGCTCGGGCTTGAAGTAGAAGCGCGGGGGGGCCACGAAGAAGACGACCCGGGTCTTGAGGCCGCGGCGCTTGGCCAGCTCCTTGACCCAGCTGAGCAGCTGGCGGTGCCCCCGATGGACCCCGTCGAAGGTCCCGATGGTGACGAGGTAGCGGTCAGACGGGCGTGGGCTCATATTTGAAGGTCTTCGGGTCGAAGGGGGTCTCGGGGACGCTCCAGGCGCCGACCGTCTCGCGGCGCAGCGAAGAGAGGGTCGCCCCGCAGCCGAGTTCCTGGCCCACGAGGACGGCCAAGGAGCGCACGTAAGTCCCGCTGACGCAGCCGAGCCGGAACCCGACCTCCGGGCTCTCCCAAGAGGTCAGGTCCCAGAAGGTGGTCTCCATCTCGCGCTTCACCTCGGGGGCCGTCTCGCCGCGGTGCGCGTACTTGTAAAGCGCCTTGCCGCCGACCTTCATCGCCGAATAGCGCGACACCGGCAGGACGCGCTTGCCGACGAGGCGGGCGAAAAGGGCCTTGAGCTCCTCGGCCGTGACGGCCGGGACGGGAGCCTCTTTGACCACGGCCCCCGTGGCGTCCCCCGACTCGGTCTCCACCCCCAGGCGGATGGTCCCGGAATAGGTCTTGTCCAACCCCTGGAGCTCCTGGGCGCGCTTGGTGGCGGGCCCGATGAGGAGCAAGAGCAGCCCCGTGGCCATCGGGTCGAGCGTGCCGGCATGCCCGACCTTGGTGCCCTTCGGAAGGCCGCGGCGCACGACCGCCACGACGTCGTGGGAGGTCCAGCCCGCGGGCTTGTCGACCGGGACGACCCCGGGCCCGAGGGCCGGGACTGCGGGGGTCATTTCTTGCGCGAGCGGCGGCGCGGGAAGGACTTCGAGGCGACCGAGTCGAGCTTCGCGGGAGTCTCGAGCTGCGGGATCTCCTTGCCCTCGCCCTCGATCTTGGCCAAGAGCATCTCGACGCGCTGGGCCTTCTCGGGGGTGTCGTCGTAGACGAAGGTCAGGACGGGCACCCGGCGGATGCTCAGGCGCTCGAAGAGGCGGTTGTGGAGAAATCCCGCGGAGCGCTCCAAGGCCTTGGCCGCCATCTCCTTGTCGATGGGGCTGCCCAGCATCGAGTAGAAGACCTTGGCCTCCTTGAGGTCCTGGGTCACCTCGACGTCGGTGATGGTCAGAAAACCCGCCAGGCCGGGGTCTTTCAGCTCCCGGACGGCCTGGACGATCTCCTGAAGGAAGAGCCCCTTGAGGCGGTCGGCCCGCTTGAAGGACGACTTCACGCGTTCTGCGTCAGGCGCCGGACGCGCTTCTCTTGGACGAGGACCTCGAAGCTGTCCCCGAGCTGCCACTCCACACCCTGCAGCGTCACGCCGCACTCGAGGCCCTTCTCGACTTCCTTGGCCTCGTCCTTGAAGCGCTTCAAGACCTCGAGGCGCCCCTCGCCGACGGGCTGTCCGCCGCGCATCAGCTTGATCTTCGCGCCGCGCACGGCCTTGCCTTCCATGACCTGGCAGCCGGCGATGCGGGCGTGGCGGATCTTGAACTCCTGGCGGATCTCGACCTTGCCGACGGTGACGTCCACCGTCTCGGGCTCGAGCAGCCCTTCCAGGGACGCCTTCACGTCGGCCGTGAGGTCATAGATGATCTGATACGGCCGGACTTCGATGCCGTTCTTGTCGGCCGTCTCCTTCGCGCGGGCGTCGATGTCCACGTGGAAGAGCAGCATGATCGCGTTCGAGGCCGTGGCGAGCAGGACGTCCGACTCGCTGGCGTTGCCGAGGCCGGCGTGGATGACGCGCACCGAGATCTCCGGGGTGGAGAGCTTCTCCAAGGAGTCCTTGAGCACCTCGACGGAGCCCGACACGTCCGCCTTGATGATGATGGGGAGCTCTTTGAGGTGCGAGGCCTTGACGTTCAGGAGCGAGACGTGGTGCTTGTGGGCCAGCGCCTCCTCGCGCGCGATGCGGTTGCGCTTCTCGATGATCTCGCGCGACATCCGCTCGTTCTCGACGACGTTGAACGTGTCGCCGGCCTGCGGCATCTGGCCGGTCAGGCCCAGGATCTCGACGGCCATCGACGGCCCGGCCAGCTCGATGCGGGCGCCGCTGTCGCCGACGAGCGCCTTGATCTTGCCGCCCGAGAGGCCCATCACGAAGGAGTCGCCCACCTTGGCCGAGCCCTTCTGGATGAGGACCGTGGCGACCGCGCCGCGCTTCTTGTCCATCTTGGACTCCACGACCGTGCCGACCGCGGGGCGGTCGGGGTTGGCCTTGAGCTCGAGGATCTCGGCCTGCAGCAGCACGCTCTCGAGGAGCTTGTCGATGTTGATGCGCTTCTTGGCGGAGAGGTCCACGAAGACGTTCTTGCCGCCCCACTCCTCGGGGACGAGCCCCTTGGCCGCGAGGTCCTGGCGGATCTTCTGGGGGTTGGCGCCGGGCAGGTCGATCTTGTTGACCGCGACGATGATGGGCACGCGGGCTTCCTTCGCGTGGTCGATGGCCTCGACCGTCTGCGGCATCACGCCGTCGGTGGCCGAGACGACGAGGATGACGATGTCGGTGACCTTGGCGCCGCGCGAGCGCATCGCGGTGAAGGCCTCGTGGCCGGGCGTGTCGAGGAAGGTGATGGTCCCCTTGTTGATGTGCACCTGGTAGGCGCCGATGTGCTGCGTGATGCCGCCGGCCTCGCCCGAGGCGACGTCCGCGGAGCGGATGGCGTCCAGGAGGCTCGTCTTGCCGTGGTCGACGTGGCCCATGACCGTGACGACGGGGGGCCGGGCCTTGAGGTCCTCGGGCGAGGCCGGCGGCATCACGCAGCACATCGGCGCCTACCAGGTGCACATCAACAAGGGGACCATCACCTTCCTCGACACGCCCGGCCACGAGGCCTTCACCGC
>SCTT01000097.1 GCA_004322435.1 bacterium | reverse complement strand
GCTCTTCCGATCTCATGACCACCGCCACGACCCTCAAGCTCACCCTCACCCCCGCCGCCATCGCGAAGGTGGAGGAGTTCTTCAAGGCCGAGCCCGAGGCCAAGGGCAAGTCCCTGCGCGTGGGCGTGAAGCCCGGCGGCTGCTCCGGCTACGAGTACGCGTTCTCCTTCGACGACAAGCAGGAAGGCGACGCGGAGCTGACGTTCGGCTCCTTTCAGGTCTTGGTCGACGCCAACAGCGCGCCCTTCCTCGCGAACTCCGAGATCGACTTCCACTCGGACGCCGCTTCTCAGGGGTTCAAGATCCGCAACCCGAACGTCAAGTCCTCGTGCGGGTGCGGCAACTCGAACAAGTTCTAGCATGGTCACCTTGACCCCCAAGGCCGCCGCGCAGGTCAAAGCCCGCCTCGCGGGCAAGGCGGGGGGGGCGCTGCGCCTCAAGGTCGCGACGGGCGGCTGCTCGGGGATGAGCTACGAGTTCGCCATCGTCGACGCCCCCGAGCCCGGCGACAAGGTCTTCGAGGCCGAGGGCGCCAAGCTAGCGGTGGACCCCAAGGCGCTCTTCTTCGTCAACGGCTCCGTCGTCGACTGGCACCAGACGCTGATGGAGTCGGCCTTCAAGGTCCGAAACCCCAACGCGACGGCCTCCTGCTCCTGCGGGACGTCGTTTACGACCTTCTGAACGCCCTGTCCTACTCCAAGGCCGTCCGCGTCGACGCCCCGCCCGGGCGCCTGTGGCCCTACGTCTCGGACACCGACCGCATGAACAAGGCGGTCGGCCTGCCGAAGGTCTCCTACACGCCGCCGCCGCCGGGGGGCGTCGTGCGCCAGGCGAGCATACGCTTCCGCGGCGTGAAGGTCGCCGCCTGGGACGAGCACCCCTTCGACTGGGTCGAGGGCGACCATTTCACGGTGCGGCGCGTGTTCCACGGCGGGCCCTTCAAGAGCTTCGAGGGCGGGATCCGCATGAAGGCCGACGGCGCCGGCACCGTGGCCGAGGCGCACGGCGACTTCGTGCCGCGGGGAGCGCTCGGCCGCTTCCTGGCCCCCCTCGTCGGCGGCAAGGGCTCGGCCGACATGGCCGGCGCCGTCGCCAAGGTCGGGGCCTGGGCCTGCACCGGGGCCGGCTGCGACTGCGACCCGCTGCGGCCCCAGACGCCGAAGGACACCGTCGACCGGACGCGGCTCGAGCGGCTTTTGGGCCGCGCCGCGGAGCGCTCCGACCGCGCCGTGCTCGAGCGCCTGCGCCGCCACATCGAGACCGCCGACGACCAGGACGCGGCGGTGCTGCGCCCCTTCGAGCTGGCCGACCGCTGGGCCCTGGACCGCTTGGCGACCCTGACCGCCTTCCTCGCCGCGACGCGCGAGGGGGCTCTCGACCTGCGCTGGGAGCTCTTGTGCCCCCACTGCCGCGTCGCCAAGTCCGCCTGCGGGACCTTGTCCGAGGCGGCCGCTTCGGCGCACTGCGACTTCTGCAACGCGGACTTCGACGCCCAGCTCGACGTCAACATGGAGCTGCGCTTCTCGCCGAACCCCTCGGTGCGCCCCGTGACGGCGGCCCAGTTCTGCATCGGCGGGCCGGCCAACTCCCGCCACCGGCCGGCCCAGGTCAAGGTCGCGGCCGGCCAGACGCGCGTCGTGACCCTGCCGCTCAAAAGCCGGCGCTACCTGGTGCGCGGCCTCCTCGGCACGTCCGAATTCCTGCTCTTGCCCGACTCCGCGGCGGGCGGCTCCGCGGCCAAGGTCGCGTTCTCGGGCGGCGAAGCCGCCGAGGGCGAGGCGCATTTCAAGCCGGGCCTCGTCGAGCTGACGCTCACGAACGCGGGCCCCGAGGTCTGGGCGGTCGTCGAGGAGGTCGAGTGGGGGGACACCGCCGCGACCGCCGCCTTCGTGACGAGCCTGCAGGACTTCAAAGACCTCTTCTCCTCCGAGGTGCTCGCGCCGGGCACCGAGGTGTCCGTGCGGAGCCTGGCGCTGCTCTTCACCGACCTCAAGGGCTCCACCGCCATGTACGAGCGCGTCGGCGACGCGCGCGCGTACTCGGTGGTGCGCGACCACTTCGGCGTCCTCTTCGAGGTGGTGCGCCGCCGCCGCGGCGCGGTCGTCAAGACCATCGGCGACGCGGTGATGGCCGCCTTCAGCGACCCGGCCGACGCGGTCGCCGCCGCGCTCGAGATGCACGACGAGCTGCACGCGCGCAACAAGACGCTGACGGTGCCGGTCGTCCTCAAGGTCGGGGTCCACGAGGGCCCCGCCATCGCCATCAACTCGAGCGGCGTGCTGGACTACTTCGGCACGACGGTGAACCTCGCGGCCCGCGTGCAGTCCGAGAGCACCGGCGGCGACGTGGTGCTGACCGAGGCCGTGCTGGCCTCCGCGCGGGCCGCCGGGCTCGTCAAGAAGACCTGCGAGTGCAGCGCGGACTTCGAGACGACGGTGAAGGGCCTGGCGGCGCCGGTCCGCCTGACGCGGGTCTGGCCGCGCTCCTCCCTGGACGCGGGGCTGGGTCCCGGCTAGACTTCGGGAGGTCCTATGGCGCTCGTGGAATCCGTGACGGTGAAGCTGGGCACCGAGATGCCGGACTTCCGGCTGGCGGACCCGGACGGCAAGGCCTACGAGGGGCGCGCGCTCTACGGCGCGAAAGGCCTCGTCGTCGCCTTCACCTGCAACCACTGTCCCTACGCCATAGCGGTCTGGCCGCGCCTGGTGCGCCTCGCAACGAAGGCCGAGGCGCTCGGCATCAAGACCGTCGCGGTCAACCCGAACATCCACCCGGGCTATCCCGAGGACGCGCCGGCGAAGATGAAGGCCAAGGTCAAGGAGTGGGGCATCCCCTTCCCGTACCTGGTCGACGAGACGCAGGGGACGGCTCAGGCCTTCAAGGCCCAGTGCACGCCGGACCTCTACCTCTACGGCGCCGACCGGCGCCTCGCGTACCACGGCCGCTTGGACGACAACTGGCAGGACGAAGGCGCGGTGAAGCGGGAAGAGCTTTGGGAGGCCGTGGTTGCGCTGGCCGCCGGCAAGGCGCCGGCCGCGCCCCAGAGGCCGTCGATGGGCTGCTCCATCAAATGGAGATGACAGCGTGAAGAAGCCGG